>JACRBK010000600.1 GCA_016234525.1 Chloroflexota bacterium | reverse complement strand
CCACGTCCCGGTAAAGAGGTAACGCGCCAGATCAATCGACGCGATCACCGCCAGCGCAAATACCAGCCCGGACACCTGCGGCAGCACCAGATCGCGCCAACCGACCAGGGTATTTTCGCGTCGGGTGAACATCAGAAAAACGGTGCAGCCTACCACACTGAACATAAACAACACCCCGGCGGCGCTCACGATGGCAGCGGTGATCAACACAGCGGGCAGTTCCAGCAGCACCACGATCACCACCCCGACCGCGATCCCCACCAGCAGGGCCAGATCGGACCAGCGGCGCAGCGGGGCGGCGGCTTCAAGATTTTTCCAGAGAATCGTATTAAACACGGGCAGAATCACGGTGATCATCGCCAGTCCAAACCCCATGCCGGTGATCAGGCGCAGGGTGTTATGCGGCTGGTAAATCGGCGTATAGAACTCAAAAAAGGTCAAATAGCTGTTCAGTCCATCGGCAGCATACCACACGCACCACAGCGCCAGCGCCGCCAGAAATTTGATCGGAGGCAGTTGGCTGGCCCGCAGCCGTCCCCGCGCCGCATACACGGCCAGCCCGGTCATCACGCCGAGGTAAATGCCGGTGCAGCGGGCGCACAGCGGCAGCGGGCGATCATGAATGTGGAACGCGCGTTCAGCGATACGGTGGCAGATGGCATAACCGACGGCATCGGCCTTCCCCAATACGCCGGGCGGCGTGCCCAACAGCCACAACGCCAGCAGAATCGCCCCAACCAGGGCGACTCCCCAGGCGGTCAGCCGCGTATAGGAGCGGGCGGGAGTGTCAGAAACAGGTACAGACATGGCGCCAATTTTCCTTTTTAATCGGATTGAAGCGGCTGTGTATAATATTAGAGTGCTTACGCCAAAACCGCGAGCAAAAACCCCGACCGTTTCAACCGCTTGCATCCTGGCGCGGTCTGTGCCATGATTGGTTGGTTCTACCTATGATCGAACGGCCTAAAATACGGGGTATAAACTCATGCGCCGATTTTTGATCTTTTTGATACTGGTAATTTTTTTTGCGTTTTTGACCAGCAGCAGTCTGGCCCAGGATGGTGGAGTGGCCGCCATTGAAATCGGCGCTATCGACACCGAGAATTTCCCCGAACTCACGTTATTAGTCAATGTCCACGATGTTTTTGGTGTTCCTGTCCAGGGGTTGACCGCCACCGATTTTCAGGTGGCGATCAACAACCAGCCGGTCTCCATTCTCTCTGCCGAAAATATCGCCGATAACGCACTTCCGATCTCGGTGGTGCTGATCATCGATACCAGCGAGAGTATGGTCAATGAACCGCTGGCTGATGCACAAGCAGCGGCCCTGGCCTTTTTGGATATGCTCGCGCCGGGTGATGAAGTGGCCCTCGTGGACTTCAATTCGACTGTGCGCATCACGCAAGACTTCACGACCGATCTTGACCTGGTGCGCGCCGCGATCAACAGTCTGCAAGCCAGCGACAGAACGGCTCTCTATGACGCCAGTTACATCGCTGCGGAAGTCGCCAACCGCGCCAATACGCCGCGCCGGTTTGTGGTCATGCTCACCGACGGCAACGAGTACGGCGGGCTGAGTATACATCTACCCGCAGAGGGGATCGAGATGGCCGCGCAGAACAACCTGCCCTTTTATGTAGTCGGCGTAGGTTATGTCGATGCCGACTATCTGACGGCGCTGGCTGATGCTGCGCGCGGGCAGGTGCGGATTTATGAGAACACCGGCAGGCTGACTGAGTTTTATACCTATCTGGCAACCTACCTGCGCACTTTTTATGTGATCACCGTGGACAGCGGGCTGGAACCCAATGGGGAAAGTTACGACCTACAGGTATCGACGGGGGACCTGACCACCGGGGCTAATGTCACCGTTCCGGACCTGTATCCCCAAGTGGCTCTCGAAGGGCTGCCCGCCGAAGCGTTCAGCGAGCCGGTGAACGTCACCGCGCAAGTGAGCGCAGTACGCGGCCTGGGGGCTCAAGCCCTGCTGATCGACGATGTCTTCATCGAATTAGAGTTCGTCGAAAGTGGTGAAAACACCGTCAGCGCGCAAGTCACTCTCGATCCTTACCTGTATGATCCCGGCGCACCTCACACTATTCTCCTGACAGCGCTGGACAGCCAGGACGGGGAGCGCGAGATCAGCGCCAGTTTTACCGTCGCCGATTTGCCCCCTATGATCCAGATTAATGGATTGGAAGAGGGCGCGTTGATCAGTACCGGGGCATTAACGGCCTCAGTCACTGTCGAACGCGCGCAGCAGCCAGTCCAACAGGTGGTGTACGCGGTGGACGGCACGACGGTGTTGGCGGTGGACGAGGCCCCGTATGAGGCGGCGCTAGACCTGCTGCCCTTTGGGCCAGGGGATCATGTGCTGTCGGTGACGGTGGTCGATGCCAGTGCGGAGACGGTTTTCGAGCGGGCTTTCTCGCTGGACCCAGCGCTGTTTGTCACCCCCACCCCCACACCCACAGCAACTTTCACGCCGTCGAATACCCCCACCCCCCTACCCACCTTTACCTTTACGCCCGTACCGTCAAATACGCCGGTTCCGGCATCTGAAACCCCGGTCCCACCATCTCAGACGCCTATTCCACCATCGAAAACGCCGGTCCCGGCCTCTGCGACACCAATCCCACCCACAGAAACCTCGGTTCCGCCGAGTGAAACGCCGTCTCAAACCCCAGATACCTCCGCGACTGAAAGATCGCTGGCGCTGGTCTTGACCAGCACGGCGTCATCCTTTACGGATACCCCAGCGCCCACCGCGACACCGACTGACGTCCCGACCGACACAAAGGTTCCGCCTACTGCGACGGATACTGCCGAACCCCCCACCGAGACTCCAACCGTCAAGCCGAGCGCGACCGATGTTCCGACAGACACGGCGGTTCCGCCCACCGAAACAGCCATCGTAGAACCTACTGAGACTGATACCCCAACGGTCACCGCTACCGCCACCATTCCGCCCACACCGACTCCGGTCGAGGCCAAACAGGACGACGACGGGACGCCAAGCGCGCTGTGTATTGGCGGAATCATCGCGCTGCTCCTGGTCGTGATCTTTGTCGGCGCGGGTTTCCTACGCCGCCGTCAGATCAGCCGCACGCCCTAAAAAGAATTGAGACCCTCGTTCCCCTGCCCCTCTCTCTTAAGGGAGAAAAAGGTGGGGAACGGGGGCCTCTTTTGTTTTTTTACGTTTTCTCCATTGACTTACAACAACATCTGTGTGAAAACTTTCTGAAGAATGCTTAATGGCATAGGTTATGTTGGGCAGATCGTGTTAAACTAAAGACAATGCATCCTCTTGAGTTTGGGAGAGTGTGCGAATTTTTTGCTCAGGGAAAAAGGGATATGGTTGATACATTTCTGCGCGCCGATCAGGCCACATTGATCAAACAAGCGTATGCAACGGATGAACACCTTGCCACACGCATCCGCATTCACGAGATATACAGCGAACCCAAGATTGATTTTCAAAAATGGGTGGTTGATTCTATGCAATGGCGCGGAGATGAGTGGGTGTTGGATGTTGGAGCCGGGCCGGGAACCTATTTCAGCCTGGTAGCTCAACGGATTCCGCGTGGACGCCTGTTTGCGGGCGATCTTTCAATGGGAATGCTGCGCCAGGCCCAGCAGCACCCCCAGGTGGATCAAATCCAACTGCTCAACCTGGATGCTCAACGGCTGCCTTTTGCGGATGGCATGTTCGATGCGGTACTGGCGAATCATATGCTGTACCATGTGCCAGACGTGGAAAAAGCGATCAAAGAGATTAAGCGCATCCTCAAACCCAACGGCTGCCTGATCGCCGCGACCAACAGCGCCGATACTATGCCCGAAATTGACACGTTGATGCGCCGCGCCTGCACCCTGCTCGGTTATCCCAAACAGGACGTTACTCCCGCTCACAGCGCCTTCGCGCTGGAAAACGGGACCGTGCTGGTCGCGCGCAATTTTCGTGCTGTCGCCCGCTACGACATCCCCAGCGCGCTGCGTTTTCCCGAAGTCGCGCCGGTGATGGATTACCTTAACAGCACGCAGGCGCTCCGCTCGCCGCAGCTTCCGCCGGGCATCGGTTGGGATGAGTTTATGGGCGTAATGGAAAAACAGATCACCCGCCTGATCCGCCATTTTGGCGAATTACAGGTGCAAAAGTTGGCGGGAGTGTTGATCGGGACGAACGGCGGCGGCTTCGCCGAAGATTATCTGCAAAAGCT
>JACRBK010000599.1 GCA_016234525.1 Chloroflexota bacterium | reverse complement strand
GCGCTTTCTCTTTATCCTCTAATTACAGGTATTAATACACTAGGAGAAAGTCATGCGCAGGCTCATTCTTTCTGGTTCACTGATTTTGACATTGGCATTGGTGTTCGGGCTACCCGGTTATGCTCCCGTTGAGGCGGTCTCATTCGCAACAGGTGTTGCCCTTTCTTCCTATTCAGACTGTACATCGCCCGCTGGGTTGGATCTTTCGATGTCGGCGGATGCCACGCCGACGACTGAGGGTGGGATTGCGACGACTGAGGACGGTACAACCCTGATGTCGTTCGAGCAAGGGACCGGGTTTGCGAGTTTCTCAGGCACTTTCACCGGCTATAACTTTGCATCCCCGGCCTGGAGTGTGCCCGCGGGGACGATAGTCGGATTGTATGCCTATATCGGCCAGCCCATGGCGAGCGCAACATCGGCAAATACAATCGAGTGGTTCGTGGCCTATAATTGCAGCACGCAGCAAATTGTCGCATCGTGCTACGGAGATTATGGAAACTGCCCGCAGAGTGCCGTAGGGCTGGGATCTAGCCCAAGCCCTGATGCAACTGGGGCCAGTTTGGTACCCGGTCCTGATATGGTTCCGATCCCAGATACGGCAGTGGTGGGTGCATTTGTCGTGACCACACCTATTTATTTCGCTCCGGATAGCGGCGCTGCCAGCACAGTCGTGATGGAAGCGGGCAAAACAGCATGGGTCTTCGGTTTGGACGCCACTGGGCAGTTCTACAAAGTGGTATTGGCGGGTAAATACTTCTGGGTTCCAGTAAATACCATGGGGCCAAACTTCGATAATGTCTGGCTAGGGCGCCCCCTGCCAACGGTGGTAGTCAGCTAGACTCTGCCCTGGTTTCACTATCATCATAGTCTATGTTTCATTATCCAACCCTCCTCAATTCCAAACCGAGAGAGGGTTGGGTTGTTGTTGGCAAGTTGATAGACTGCTTCGACCGCCGCTAAAAACGGCTCACTAATCATACAGGCCCGATTGATCCAGGGTCGGATCATTGCCCGGTCCATGCCAGGTGGTTGGATCGGCGGCAGTAGGAATATCTTCGGAAACGCGCGACGCCGCCACCGACAACGCCGCGACCAGAAAAGCTAATCGCTGCCCGTCTTGACCGACGGTGTGCCAATCCATCGCCCGCAGGGCCAGCAGCGCCAGCGCGACATAATATTCTTCCCACTTGTCCGGGATCACCAGACAGCGCGCGACAATCTCGCGGATCGTTCGCACGACCAGCATCGCCTGAACCAGCGGAGTCTGTTCACGCAGCATCCGGTCATCCCCGCGATTGATCGCGTGCAGCAGCGCGATCACCTGCCAGCGCCCGAACCACCCCGGCGGCGCGGTCTGCGAAATCGCGTCGATTAACAGGCTGATCTCTAACAACGCCCAGTCAAACAGGGTGTGGCCTTCGCGTGTCCACGCGAAATCGATCAGCCAGGGATCGCCGCGTGGCCCCACCAACACATTGCTCAAGTGCAGATCGCCATGAATGGTAGAAAGATAACCATTCACTTGCTGTTCTAACAGGCGGCTGACACGCCGGGTCGGGTTAGGAAGCTCTGGCACAGACGGATGCCCCGACGGAATCAAGTCGGCTCTGAGATCAAATTCGGGTTCGAGCGACAGCAGCGAACGGCGCAGCAAATCGTCGCGAGTGCTGACCACTCGTCCAATCAACATATCCACCACTTCGCCTCGGAAATAGGTTCCTCGGCGGACACCTAACCCACGTACCTCGACTTTACCAGAGCGGTTGATCGCTTCGGGCTGCGCTCCGGCAGCCAGATGCAGCACATCGCGTTCGGCATCTACTTTTTGCACCACAAAACCATTCAATGCCACCACTTCGCCGGGCAGCACATAATTTCCCCGGCTCCAGGTTCCCAACGGAGTCAAGACCTGCCCAGCCGCGCCTAGCTTCGCGTCGGGCAAAATGTCAACCACCAGCGCCGGGGGAAGCACATGCTCATACTCACGCCACACGCCAAAACGATATGGCTGATTTTGCAGCCACCAGGCCGGGCCAAACACGTCAAAGAGCGCGCGTAAAAAACTGCTCAATTGCTGCGGATCGCGCCGCGCCGCCAGATGGCGCAGACTCAACGGCTCAGAATCTTCAACGTTGCCGACAAAGGTATATTTCAGACCGCCACACCAGGTATTATCGGGAACGACAGGCGCATCCAACAGCCGGGCCGCCGACGCGGGGAGCGTACCTTTTACATATTGGTCATAACGCCGCCGCTCGTACAGAATCGAGTGCCGATCATCGAGCTTGACCACAACCGGCGCGTCACGCTGACCGCTGGGTCGAATGGGCCGGACCAGCAGCACACGCGCCCCGCTGTATCCGCCGTTGAGATCACGCATGATCTCAACCTGACTGTAATCATGAAACATGAGTTGAAGGACCTGACGCTGTTCAGCTTCCAGGTTGGTTTGCCCCAAAACTTTGACTTCGGGGCGCTGCGGAGCCAGGGGAGCGTCCCACCCTGCCGCCGTCTCACGCAGGGCGGCGGTATCCGCGCCCATTTCGTTTAAGACGCGGATCACCACGTTGTCATTTTCATCAAAAATCGCCAGCAGCAGATCACGTTCGGAAATTGGATTACCTTTGGCATGTTGGGCGGCTAGATTCAACAAATGCACGACGCGCGGCGTTTCGGGAAAACCCGGCCAATGGCGGCGGTTCTCGTAGCGTCCAACCGTCTCGCGGATACTGTAACGCACAAAACGCGGTGAAAGATTATGATACTCTAATACAGCATTGGTCAAGCCGCCGTTGAGTTTGGTCAACCCGATGAATAAATGCTCTACCCCGATAAAATAGTGGTACAGTCGCGCTGATTCCTGGCGGGCCAGGTTCATAATATCTTGCAGATTAATCGTATCCATTACGCTCACCCACCTCTGGCTGCACACGCATCCAGGTCCGGCCCAGCCGGAATAACTGTCCCCGATGTAAAAGAGTCGGCTGTTCGACCCGCGTTTCACCCACAAATGTCCCGTTTAAGCTCCCCACATCGATCAACCAAAAGACATCGTCCGGTAAAACGCGTAAAATGGCGTGCTGCCGCGAAATCTGGGTGTCGAATGGGATATTGATATCACATTCGTCACGCCGCCCAAACACCAGCGACCAGATTCCATCGACACTCACCTGGCCTTTGCCATCGCGGTGACTCAGGTAGATTTTCTGACCATCGTCCGGCCCGCTCATGATCATGATGATCAATGCATAGTCCTGCACAGCCGCCCCCCTGGTCTGTTGGCAAAACGTCACTCGGCAGGAGGCAGCCAAAAACCAAATACGCTGCCGATTCCTGTCTCACTGTTAAACCAGACCTGCCCACCATGCCGTTCAATCACTGTTTTGACCAGACTCAACCCCAGCCCTGTACCGCCAATATGGTCGGTTCCTGGCTCACGCGCACGATAAAAACGCTCAAAGATGCGCACCTGGCGTTCAGGTGAAATGCCATATCCGTTATCCCGGACGGCAAACTTCAACTGATTATTATTAAACTCACAGGTCACTTCAATCCGGCCCTCTTCAGGCGTGTATTTGACCGCATTTCCCACCAGATTAGCGATGGCCTGCCGAAGCTGGGTCACGCTGCCTCGAACCGGAGGGGTATCTAGCAGACGGGTAAAAATCAGCGTTTGGCGTTTCAGGTCGGCGCTGGACTGCTGCGCCTCAACCACTTCTAACACCAGACCGCTGAGATCAAACAACTGCCATTCACTCTGCCGCTCGCTCTCAATGCGTTCCAGGGTGAGCAGGTCTTCTAATAACTGGCGCATAGCCTGACTGCTGCGCCGCAGATTATCGACATACTGCTCCTGATCGGGGGTCATGCCTATCGCATCTATACTCATGGCCATCAGTTCGACGTAACCCATGATGTTATTCAGCGGATTGCGCAGATCATGAGATGCCATACGGATCATCTCGGATTTGAGCTTTTCTAGCTCAAGCACTTCGCTGTAAAGCTGCGCCTGACGCAAAGCAACGGCGGCCTGAGCGGC
>JACRBK010000607.1 GCA_016234525.1 Chloroflexota bacterium | reverse complement strand
ATAACAAATTCCGCCAGAATCTGCGATAATAATCACAAATTATCAAATCCCCTACTTATCATGGCTTGTGATTATGATTATAAACGAGACGGCCTGAGTCTCCCCAGGGCCATTTGGCGTAATCTAATAAAAACGCCGGAGATATTTTCCGGCGTTTGCAAAGTCATTGGAGCTTGTCAGAGTCGTTACTGTACGACCTGCTCAGGGACATCTTCTTCATACTTGGTCGGGCATTTGAGGGTGATTTCGTCGGCGTAGAAGATATATTCGCCGTCGACCAGTTTCAATTTGCCGGACATAATCGCCTGGGCTTCGTTTTTCAACAAGTCAGGAATCTCTTTATCGTGGACGATCACCTGGACGCGGGTCGTGCTGGGATCACTGACGGCTTTGTGCAGCACCAGCGCCAGCCCCCCCTGTTCGCGGATCGAGTCGTTATCGTTGGGAATATTAGCGATCACAAACCGGAGTTCCTGCGTGGCCGGATCATAGATCGGATCACCGTCCACCGCGCCAGAAACGCGCGCTGTTTTGTTGAGCATTTCGGGATCGTTGATCAGGTCTTCGACGGTCACATAATAACGCGCCCCGATCAGGCTGCTGGAATAAAGCAAATAGCCGATAGCTGCCAGCATTACCACGCCGACGACTAAAAACTTCCACCGCCCCGACCGTTTAACGGCCTGTCGCTGAGCAGGGAGGATCTTATCTTTTTCCCATTGAATTTCGGCCATGTTCCGATTTTCCCTTATTCTCTTAAACCGGCTATCTATATTTACATCAGTGATTATTGATTGTAACATGGGGCGCAGAGAATCACCAAGTGGGCCGCCAGCCCTTTTGCGCTTCTTAGCAGGCTCCCCTATAATGCCTCATATTACTATCAAGCGTTACCATGCCAATCCTTTATTGATCTAGCAGGTAAGGGCGGCTATGCGCAGCAGTCTTCGTGGGCAAATCACCACCATCATGCTTGGGTTATCCATTGGGCCGCTCATTTTGAGCGGTGTCCTGCTGATATGGCTGAGTTTTAACGCCCAGCGCCAGCAGGCGCTCGATCAAGAACAGCGGGTTGCGCAGCATGTCGCCGACCAGATGCGGGTTTTTATTCAGGCGCGGCAGGATGAACTGTTTTTGCTGAACACACTGGGGCAGCAGTACTTCACCTCATCCCCTGAGATCTCCCGCGGCCTGATGTCACTGCTTTCTAATCGCAGCATGTTTTACAACCAACTTTCGTTAACTGACAGCGAAGGGCAAGAACTGGTTCGTATTTCTACCTTAAATGTCTATTCAGTAGATGATTTGATAGATTGGTCGCAGACCGAAGAATTTTTGATGGTGAAGACGGACCCGCAGCCCTACTTCAGCCCGCTGTGGTTTGAGCCAAAGTCCGGCGAACCGATGATGACTTTGATCGTTCCTTTTATAGATATGCGCGTCGGGCAAGTCAAGAATGTTTTAATCGCCAATCTGCGCTTTAAAGTGATCTGGGACTTATTAAACGGTTTCAAAACAAACGGGTCGGAAGATATTTATATCGTGAATGCCGAGCGGGAAGTAGTGGCGCATCGTAACCCGTCGGTGGTCTTAAGTCGAACGCTGTTTGATGTGCCGCGCCAGGATGGAATTCACAGCGGCTTGAACAGCCAACGGGCCGTGATCGCGGCGGTGGATGTCCAGTTCGGCAACCAGACGCTCACGGTGATTGCCGAGCGGCCTGAGTCTGAAGCGCTGTCGCTGGCGTATGATACGCTGAATGTGCTGCTGGTTATGTTAGCCATATCGGCAGTGATTACCGTGATCGTGGGGTTTATCGCCGTGCGCCAGATCACCCGCCCGGTTCAAGAACTGCTGACGACGGTGCAGGCGATCACCGATGGGAATCTGTCGCGGCAGGTTGAGGTCAAATCGCGGCATGAGATCGGGCGGCTGGCCCAGGCCTTTAACTTGATGGCGGACCGGGTGCGAAAGTCGGTAACGGACCTGGAACAAACCGTCGAGGTGCGCACTGCCGAACTGCGCAAAACCAAAGAGCGGGTTGAGACGATTCTCAACAACAGCCCGGACGCTATGTTGTTCTTCAGCACCGATCGTAAGATCATGCAGGTGAATCCCGCCACCGTCGGGTTATTGGGCTATCGCGCTGACGAACTGCTGGATCAAACTCCGGTGATGGTCGTAGACGCGGCATACCTCGAAAAGTTTTGTCAGGCGTTTGATATCGCGCTGGCCCAGGGGCGGACGCAGCGCCTAGAAGTGATCGTCCGGCGCAAAGATCAGAGTATCGTGGAAGTCGACACCGCGCTTGCCCCGGTGAAAGAAGGGGGCCATGTGATCGCGATAGTGTGCGCTCTGCGCGATATGGCGGCGCTCAAAGAAGTGGCGCGCATGAAAGATGCGTTTGTCTCGAATGTCTCGCACGAATTACGCACGCCGATTACCAGCCTCAAGTTATACTGCGATCTGCTCGATGCTAACCCCGCTGGCCTGGAAAAATATGTAGACCGGCTGCGCCGTGAATCAGACCGGCTGGATCGTATTGTCGAGAATATTCTGCGCCTGTCCCGCCTGGACCAGGGGCGCGTGAAATTGCAGCCCGTCCCGGTCCAATTGAATCACTTAGCGCAGCAGTACGTGTCAGATCGCACACCGCTGGCCGAAAGCCGCCATCTTTCGCTGAATTTTGTGGGCCATTCTGATCTCCCGGTTGTGCTGGCGGACGAGGGATTGATCGGGCAGACGGTGAGCGTCCTGTTGATCAATGCGCTTAATTACACTCAGGCCGATGGGGAGATCGTGGTATCTACCCTGGTGCGCGAGATGGACGGTCAACAGTGGGCGGGGATCGAAGTGAAGGACAACGGGCCGGGGATTTCTCTCGATGACCAAAAGAAGCTGTTTGAGCGCTTCTTCCGAGGGAGTGTCGGGCGCGCTTCAAAAGAAGCCGGGACCGGTCTGGGGCTGGCGATAGCGAAAGAGATCGTTGATCGGCATAAGGGCCAGATCGAAATTTTTAGTCTGGGTATCGCGGGTGAAGGGTCGTGCTTTAGGGTATGGCTGCCCGCCCGGCGCGAGGAAGAGTGAGTCTGTCAGGCGGATTCTTTCGGGTGTTTTTCGTAGGAGGGAAGGGAATAACTATGACGAAAAAAAGAGTGCGAAATGGGCTCGTACTGGGGGGATTGGTGCTGCTGCTGCTGCTGGCCGCCGTCATCATCTGGGTTTACCGGCAGCTCACCAAAGAAACCATTAAGCTGGGCAGCAGCGAGGGCGAACTCGTTTTTATGTCCGACCGGGATGGTGACTGGGACCT
>JACRBK010000596.1 GCA_016234525.1 Chloroflexota bacterium | reverse complement strand
GCCAACCCGCAGATGGCCGAAGAAGTGTACGATCTGGCGGATCTGGTGCTGCTCAAGCCGGTGAGTTACGACCAACTGCGCGATCTGGTCCAGCGGTTTGTGTAGCGGAGGGGTGCAGTTACAAATACTCAATCCGGTTGCGCATTTCGTGGGCGGAATAGACAGCATGGATCAATTCTAATCCTCTGACCCATTCTCCCGTCCAATGCTTTTCGGGTTGTCCAAATACGATTCCTGCGTGTTTGATCCCTGCTGAATCGAGTTCGATGTAATCCGCGTCAAAGGTGCATAACACATAACCCATTTCAGTTGCGCGAGCCAGATGGTTAATATCCGAATCGCCCAGCAGCCCCAGACTGTGGACAGTGACAACTTCAATATTGCGTCGCTGTAACTGTGTTGCAACAGCTACTGGAATGTTTTCATCCAAATAAAAACGGGGGGGTGCTGCCAACGCGCTTTTCCTTTAGTTCTTTAGCCTTAGCGATCTGCTGGCGAATATCCTCGTCAATTTCCGTTTTGTGTTCATAGTAGTAGGCTAATGCAGCGTGTACACCCGCCAACGGAACTTCATAGGCAGCGGCAATCTCGCCTGGGTTTTGGTCGTGAAATAACATCGCCATGACAATATCGCTTACGCGCAAGCCCGTTCCAGCGATACACGGACGGCCCCCGCGCACCTTCGGATCAGCGGTAATCAGGTTGATACTGAGGATTGTAGCGGTCAATTTATACCCTCCTTTTTCCTGATTATAACATACACTTTTAGCCTCACCCCTGGCCCCTCTCCACCAGCGCAGTGCAGTGGAGAGGGGAAATTCTACTCAATCGGATGGGTTTGCTCCCCCTTTCTCTGCGCAGCGGGGAAAGGGGGGCGGGGGATAGGGGTAAAACTGAGCCGACTAAGCCCGCAGGGTGGCCCCCAGGCGTTTTTCGGCGGCTTTAGCGATCTTCGCGTGGACCTTCGCGACTTCATCATCGTTCAGCGTGCGGTCAGTGGTGCGATAGGTCAGTTTATAGGCGAGGCTCTTTTTGCCCGCCGGGATCGGATCGCCCTGGTATACGTCGAACAGCCGCGCCGATTCGAGCAGATCGCCGCCCGCGTCGATGATCACGGCATAAACATCAGCCGCAGTGGTTTTGGCATCCACGACCAGCGCGATGTCTTGATAGACGGCGGGCTGCGTGGGAACCGGCGCGATATCGCGCACCGACACCAGATGCTCTACCAACATCGCCAGATCGAGTTCAGCCCCCAGCACCGGGCGTTTCAGATCCAGCCCCAGGCCGAAGTCCTGCCGCACGAGGGGGTGAATCTCACCCACAATGCCCGCCGTTTTCCCATTGATTTGCAGCCACGCCGCGCGCCCTGGATGGAAACTGCTGTGTTCCGCCGGGAGATAACGCACGTCGGCATTCACGCGCAGATCGCGCAGGGCGGTTTCGACCACACCCTTCAGATCGAAAAAGTCCATCAGCGTCGTATCGCCGTCTTTTTGCCACTGTTCGACGCCGCGCGGCCCGGTCATCACGATCCCCAGGTGTGTGGGTTCGTCAGGCAGCGGATCATCCTGGCGCGCGAGATAGACAGAGCCGATCTCGAACAACATCTGCCGGTCGGTGTGGCGGGCATTCGCGGCCACAATATCGAGCATCCCCGCCAGCAGGGTTTGACGCATCACAGCCTTATCGGCGGCGATAGGATTCGCCAGCGCTACATAGGGTAGATTCGGCCAGTTGGACGGCTGGCTCGCCGGGGTGAGCAGCGCTTCACGTTCGGGCGTGGTGAAACGATAGGTGACGATCTCGCGCAGCCCAACCCGCGCCAGGGCATCCCGCATCAGTTCTTCGCGTTCGAGCGAAAGATTCGCCCGCTGTTTGGGCAGCATATCCGCGATCACTGTATCGGGAAAACGATCATACCCGTAGACGCGCGCGATCTCCTCGATCAGATCGGCCTGCCCGGTGAAGCCAGTCCCCACGTCCAGGCGGTGATCAGGCGCGGTGACTTGCAGCACGTCGCCTACTTCGACTACCTCAAATTCGAGCGCGCGCAGAATACGTACCACCTCGGCCTGCGGGATCGAAATGCCCAACAGCCGGTCCACCTGGGCCATGGGCAGATCAATCTGAATGACCGGCGCGGGCAGCGGATACGCATCGATGTGCCCCTGTGCGACTACCCCGCCGCTGACCTGGCGCATGAGTTCGATACAGCGCCGCGACCCACGCAGTGTCATCGCCGGATGAACCCCCCGGCTGAGACGCAGCCCGGCTTCACTGGACATCTTTTGACTCTGCATGGAGCGGCGGATATTGATGAAGTTCCAGGCCGCCGCTTCGAGCAGCACCGTTTGAGTCGCCGGGCGGCGCACTGAGGCTTTGCCATGGACCGGCGCTTGCCCTTCGCCGATCTCGACGCCCACCGCGTCTAACACCTCGCCAGACGGATCGTAGATTTCACTTTCTAACCCGCCCATGATGGCCCCCATGCTGAGCGCCCCGGCGGTATCGGCTACCAGCATATTGAACTCGTCCAGCGTATGATCTTGTCCATCGAGCGTGATCAGATGTTCACCGGGCGCGGGCAGGCGGGTGATGATGGTCGGAGGCTTGCCGCCGGAGCGTTCGAGCAGAATATCATAGTCGAAAGCGTGCAGCGGTTGGCCGAGTTCCAACATCACATAATTGGTCACATCCACGAGATTATTGATCGGGCGCATCCCTGCCAGGGTAAGGCGGCGCTGCATCCAATTCGGCGAAGGTTTGATCTCCACATCCCGAATCAGACTCAGGGTAAAACGTGGGTTGAGTTCCGGCTCGCGAATGTCAATCGAGACGGCCTCGGTGATGGATGGACCTTCGGCGACCACGTCCAGCGAGGGCAGGCGCAGAGTCGCACCGGTCAGAGCGGCGACTTCACGCGCGACGCCTACCATGCTGTAACAGCGGGCCATGTTCGGCAGCAGTTCCAGGTCGATCACGGCATCGCCCAACACATCTTGAAACGGCGTACCGGGGGGCAGGTGGCCGAATTCGTCCCAATCCAGCAGCAAAATACCCTCATGTGAGTCCGAGATACCGAGTTCCATCTCCGAACACACCATGCTGCGGTTGGGGATGCCGCGCAGTTTGCGTTCCTGCAAAATCATACGCTGTACGCCGTCGCCATGCCCGTCGATCACTTCGGCCCCTTCGTGCGCGAACGGAGCGAGCAGCGGCGGATCAATCGGGCCGGTTCCCTTATAATCGAACAGGTTCGGCGCGCCGGTCACACACTGCTCTAATTCCGCGCCACCATAATCCACGATGGCGAGAACCAGCCGGTCTGCGTTGGGATGAGGCTTTACTTCACGGATCGCGCCCAGCACGATTTTATCGCGGCCCCAGACGAGGTGATTCGAGGGGGGCTGGCGGCTGCCTTCCGGCGGCTGCCCCTGCGGGATGCCGATATATTGAATGCTGGCGACTTCCATGCCAGCCAAGGTCAGACGCTCGATCAGTTCTTCTATCGAGATCGTGAGGTCTACATAATCTTTGAGCCAGGAAATCGGGACTTTCATGCCTGCAATCTTCCTTCTGAATTGAGTTTATGGAGGTTTCTCAGTCAATCAATCCTTCATCGCGTGCGCGCTGGATGGATGTCTGGATAACCTCTTCCAGTTCTTGTTCTGCCTCATAGTACGCGGCGATCTGTAAAGCGCAGAGCAGCACATCGCGTACTTCTTTCGCTAAACTCTGTTTGTCCGGTGTACCGTGTTTTTCGACTTTGACCCCGCTGTTTTCAAAATGGTTGACTTCGCGGGCTAATTCGCCACACTCCTCAGCCAGCCGTGTCACCATCTGAAAAGGGTTATGCCCTTGCGGAAACCGCCGGTCCAACGCCCGGTTGATCAGCTTTAATTGGTCGAACATGGTCGTTTCTACTGTAGCTGTTCCAGCGCCTTGACCAGCGCCCGGCGCGCGACCACACGCGCCATTTCGATCCGGTATTCGCGGCTGCCCCAGTGATCGTCCGGCGGATCAAGCGCCAGTTTGGACAGCGCCGCGTTAATGTCGCCGGTTTCGTCCAATGTGCGCGCGACTTCGGGCTGTGGTATCGGAGTCGGTGCGACACCGCACAGGGCGAGCGTAGTATGTGGGGCGGCGCTGCCTTCGCGCCGCTCCGCCGATACCACCGCTGCCACAATCGGCGCATCAGCGGGTGTGCGAGCGACTTTTTCATACACCAGCGCGGCTTTTTGCGGCCCGCGTGCGAAACGGGCGTGGGCGATTAGATACCGCTCGATCTCCGGTCCCGATGCCAGCCATGCCGCGATGGTAAAATGCACATCGACATCCACGCGCTTCAAGACGGCCCCCAATGCAAGCAGCGCTGTCAGGATCAGCGATTGGGGGTGGCGTTCGACCAGCACATCCCCGAAGCGCAGCGTATGACGCAGCGTCTCTGTCATATCGTCTTTGATGATCGCGGCGAATGCGCCCAGGCGAGGATGTTGATCGGCGCGTTCTTCGCACGCCTGCCGTACCTGTTCCATTGTGAGCATCGTACCGAGCCGCAGAGAATCTGAGCTGTCGCGCACATAATCGAGCTGCAAGTTTTTCAGGTCTACGCCCGCGATCACCTCTGCGCGCGGGTGACGCAGCAGCGCCGCGCCGCCGTAGATCGGGTAGGTGTCCGGCTGGCGCAGCAAAACCGCCGCTTCTTCGAGCGTGGCTGGCTCGTGAATCGTCTTCAGGTTTAATAACATTATTTTTCATCTCCTATAGCAGGGCGTGGCAGCGCCGCGCCCCTACAAAAGATCGGTTTTTAGCTAACGGCTGACCGCTCCTCTTAGAACTGCTCCAGGAAGCGCAGATCGTTTTGCCAGAAGTAGCGAATGTCCTGAATGCCGTGTTTGTTCATAGTGATACGTTCCGGCCCCATGCCAAACGCGAAGCCGCTCCACTCGGCAGGATCATAACCGCCATTTTGCAGCACAATGGGGTGAACCATGCCGCAGCCCGCGATCTCGACCCAGCCGGTATCTTTGCAGACGGTGCAGCCCTGCCCGCCGCACAAAATACACTCGACATCCACTTCCATGCTTGGTTCGGTGAAGGGGAAGTATGCCCCACGAAAACGAACGCCCTGTTTTGGCCCGTAGATGCGGCGCAGGAATTCGGCCATTGTACCTTTGAGATCGGTCAGGCGGATGTTATGCCCAATCGCCAGCCCTTCGACCTGATTAAATTGAATTTCTTTGCGCGCCGAAATCTGCTCGTAGCGGTAGCACATCCCCGGCAGAATCACGCGGATCGGCTGCGTGCCGTGATCGCCGTATTCGTGCATGACGCGAATCTGGCCGGGGCTGGTATGCGTGCGCAAGATCACGCCCGGCGTGGTGGTATGGAACGTGTCCCACATATCGCGCGCGGGGTGGTGCGGCGGAATATTGAGCAGCGTGAAGTTCGTTTCGTCGTCTTCCACATCGCGGCTGCGATAGACCTGAAAGCCCATTTCGGCCCAGATCGCGTAAATCTGGCGCAGTGTCTGCGTCGCGGGATGCAGTCCTCCCGGCGAGAGGCGGCGGCCCGGCAGCGTCACGTCGATCTCGCCTTCTTCCAACGAGCGAGCGAGTTCGTGCTGGCGGATC
>JACRBK010000093.1 GCA_016234525.1 Chloroflexota bacterium | reverse complement strand
AGTCTAACTCTTTTTCCCCCTCCCTTAAAACTGTCGGAGAGTAAAAACTGGGTTGGAGAGGGGGTAGGGGGTGAGGCCGTTTTTGACTTCTCCCCTCAACATAACCTGACTATTTTCTCAAAGTACATTGCCTCGCCCAACACGGGTAGGGGATAGCGTTAAATGAATGCTCTACGAGGGATATTATATGACCATCTGGAAAAACGATCACGCGGAGACGCTGTCGTTAAATGGTGAATGGGCGTTCGCGCTGCGCGACCAGGCCGGGACGATCCAGGTTCCGGGCTGTTGGGAGTCGCAGGGTTACGCGCAGCGGGTCGATGGCCCGGCTGTTTATCGCCGGTCAATAGATATTCCGGCAGCGTGGGCCGGACGGCGCGTGCAGTTGCAGTTCGACGCGATCAGTTATTATGCCGAAGTCAGTGTAAACGGCGTCAGCGTGGGAACACATACCGGCGTTTGGACGGCGTTCGCTTTCGAGGTGACCGGCGCGATCCGCCCTGGTGAGAAAAACGAAATTACCGTCACGGTTTGGAAGCCGGGCGAACGTTTCCCCCTACGAGAATCATTGGCGGGATTTTTGCCGGATGTGTTCCTGATGTTCGGGGGAATCTGGCAGGCTGTGCGGCTGGTGGCGTTTGCCGGGCCAGCTTTCAGCGAGGTGTCGGTGCGGGCGAATGCGCGCGCCGGGACGGTGAAAATTTCGGCGGCGCTCCATGAGGCGGCAGGGTTGGCAGCGGTGGTCGATCTTATCACGCCCGAAGGCGTGTTGGCGGCGTCGTGGCGCGAAAGTCTGGTAGCGGAAGAATTAGAGACGACTTTTACGATCTCCAACCGGAGCGTATGGGAACCGGGATCGGTAGCCCTGTATGCGGTGGAACTGCGCCTCGAAGGAATCAACGGCACGGTGGCCCATTTCCGCCAGACATTTGGCTTTCGGGAACTGTCTCACCAGGGCGATCAACTGCTGTTAAACGGTGGGCCGGTGATGCTGCGCGGCGCGTTGAATTGGGGCTGGTATCCTGACCTGTTATGCCCGATCCCTGACGAAACGACCATCCGCGAAGAATTTCGGCGCATCCGCGAGCTAGGCTTCAATATGATGAAGCTGTGTTTATACGTGCCCTGGGATCGTTATTTTAAGATCGCGGATGAGGAAGGGATGCTGCTCTGGCTGGAACTCCCGCTCTGGCTGCCGCAGATCACGCCCCGACTCGAACAGCAAGCGCTGATCGAGTATGCTGAGATTGTCGCGGCGGTGCAGCATCACCCCTCGATTGTGATCTACAGCCTGGGCTGCGAACTGGAAGGTAATGTCAATTCCGCGTGGCTGGAACAGCTTAACGCGGTGGTCCGAACCAGGGTGAGTGACGTGTTGGTGTGCGATAACAGTGGCTCCGGTGAGGCGTATGGCTGCGTGACCGATCTGGCGGATTTTGAGGATTATCATTTTTACTGCGACATGCAGTTTTTTGATCCATTGGTCGATCATTTTCACCGCGACTGGCGCGCGCAGCGACCGCTGATCTTCGGGGAATTTTGCGATGCGGATGATTATCGCAACCTGGACGAACTGATCGCGGCGAACGATGGGCAGCGCCCCTGGTGGAATCTTGAACAAAATCCGCTGCACCCGGTGACGAAGATCGCGTTTCACGAACAGGCAGATCGGATGCAGCAGGTAGACATGGGCGTCGATGGCGCGGCCCTGGCACGCATTTCACGCCAGCAGGGGTTAGCCGTGCGCAAATCGATTCTGGAAAAAGTGCGGGCGCGATCTGGCATGGGCGGTTATGTGATCACCGGACTGCGCGATACGCCGCTGGCGACTTCGGCAATGTTCGATGATTTTTATCGCAGCAAATACCCACCTGAAGTGGTGCGCATGATCAATACGGACAGTGTGCTGGTGTTAGGGCGGGGCAGGGCGCGTGTCTGGTCACATGACGGAGATCGCCCTTCACCGTTTGAGCCAACCTGCTTTAAGGCGGGACAGCAGGCGGTGTTGGATGTGGCGCTGTCGCACACCGGAAGGTGGCCGCTTTCCGGCGGCGTGTTGACCTGGCGTATCAGCGGGGAATTTCGGGCCGAAGGCACTGAGCAGGTGATCGGACCGCTGGAGGGGGGGTATCCTCACAGTATCGCGCGGTTTATCTTCGATGCGCCGTTCACGGATCGGGCGCTGCTGCTGCGCTGCGAAATCACCCTGGAAACCGGGGAGCAGACGATTCGAAATGACTGGCCGTTGTGGGTTTTTCCTGAGGTAAGCGACTGGCCGCAGGGAATCGGCATCCTTGATCCGGCGGGGACACTGGTCGAGCAGCGCGCCGATCTGTGGAGTACGGCGGCGCGGGTCGAGCGTCCGGGGTCAGAGACACGGGTTTTGATCACCAGTGCATTAAACTCAGACGTGATCGATTTTCTGCGCGGCGGTGGATCGGTGCTGCTGTGGCAGAACAGCGATCAGCCCCTGCCTGCGGTGACGGGGCCGTTCTGGCGCGGCGGAACAAAGGTGATCGCGGATCACCCGGTGATGAACGCCTTACCTCACGCCGGATTTGTGGATTTACAGTTTTATGGGCTGGCGACTCCCTGGGCGCTCGATACGAGCCGCCTGGACAGCGTTCTGCCCGGCATCAGCGATCAGCGCTGGCTGCTGCGCCGCCTGGATAACAGCCAATTCACCGTCGCGGATTATTTGTTCGAAGCGCGCGTGGGAGCCGGGCGGCTGTTCGCTACCACGCTGCGTTTTCAGGGCGGGCTGGGCGATCAGCCTGCCGGGCTGCGCTTTAACTTAGCCGGGCGCTGGCTGCTTTATCAAATTTTGCTGGCGCTGTCGTCGAACTGATTATCGCCCACCCAGACTCCCGGCGTGCCGTCGAGTTGAATTGCTTTGACGATATTTCCGGCGAAAGTGTTCCCTTCAACTGAACAGTTCTGCACGCGGGCGAAATGCACCCCGGTGCGGTTATCGCGGATCGTGTTGCCGAGCAGGTGAATATGGTGGCATTCCTGGGCGGTGGTTTCAGCGCCGGTATAACCAACAACCCCGGTGCGGTTGCCTTCGATCAGGTTGTTATCCAGCCGGAAGTTATACGACACTTCGTGACCGGGCCAGAACGCCACCACCGGGCCGCCGCGAGTCCACATCCGCACGCCTTCTTCATTCTGCCGGATGCGGTTATTGCGGATGGCAAAATCGTGGCCGTGTTCGACGGCGATTCCCACGACGTGATTCAGATCGATAGTGTTGTCTTCGAGCGTGTTCTCCCACGAATAGCCCATCCAGAAACCGTAATTGGAGCGGCTGCAATCGTTGCGCCGGAAGATATTCCCCCGCGAAAAGGTGGATTCAATCGCGTTGTTGGAGCTGTAACGGCAGTCGTTGTCTTCAAATAGGTTATCGTTACACGGTCCCTGGTGGCCCTTATGATCGTAACCCGCGACGAAAATTCCATCCCCGCCGCACATGCAGGTATTGCGCAAAAACTGGTTGCGCGACGACCCGTAGACCAGCACGATCCCGGCGGCGTCCGCTTCGACGCGGATCAGGCCGCTTTCGGGGCGGCGAAACAGACGGTTGCAGAAATCGAGGTGGTTATCTTGTACCACGTTCTCGTTGGATGCGGAAAGATAGACCCCCCACCCGCTGTTAAACGAGGCGTTCGTTTTTTCGATGGTTAAGCCGTCGCAGCCATACAACAAGATGCCGTTCATCTGGTGCTGTACATCACACGCGCGGATCGCGCCGCCGTGAACGTCGTGGCATAAGATCGCGCCGCTGTAGACGTTTTCGAGTGGATGCCAGAGGTAAAGGAAGGTGTCGATCCCTTCGATCTCGGCGGTGTCACGGATGCGCACAGAGTCGAGGGTCAGATCATGACAGTGATCGGCGCGGATGCCGTGATAATAACCAGAGATCGTCACCCCTTTGATCGTGACGCCGCGCCGCCCCTCGATGCGAATACCTGTGCCGCTGTGAGCCGGGCTGACGATCTGCGCGCCGCTGCCGTCCAGGGTAATGTTATCGGCATCTAGCGTGATTCCGGCGGGCAAAACATACACGCCAGGGATCAGCCGGGTGTCTTGGGTGATCACCATTCCATCAGTAGGGGTGACTAAATGTTCGCTCATAAGGAAATCCTATCATCCAATAAAATAAAATGTATAGACATATTGTGCGCTGAGAGCCGCTTTGTTGTCAAGTTTCCCCACATGACAGCCGGGACCATACGGCGAGCGGCCTGCTTGTATATACAATAAAACGCTTTTCGGCAGAGAATCTTTTTCCACTCGCACAATCTATGAACCTGTGATATACTCTCTTCTGTAGTAGGGAACTTTTACCACGTATCGCGCATTCCGCGCCTTTCCACTGCAACCCTTTTAAGCGATGATCTAACGTGTGTGGGTGATCGCTCTTAACCCGAAACGAAGAAAACCAACTTATGCAATTCCAAGAACTTCAGCTGATCGAGCCGTTACTGCGCGCTGTGCGTGCGGAGGGCTATACCGAACCCAGTCCCATCCAGGTGCAGGCGATCCCCCATGTGTTAGCCGGACGCGACCTGCATGGCTGTGCCCAAACGGGAACCGGCAAAACTGCCGCGTTTGCTCTGCCTATCTTGCAGCGACTGCTGGCCCATTCTCACAATGGGTCCTCCTATTTGAGGACATTGGTGCTTACTCCCACGCGCGAACTCGCATCGCAGATCGGCGAATCTTTTAAGACCTACGGCAAATTCACCAATATCCGGCAGATTACGATCTTCGGTGGTGTCAACCAGAAACCACAGGTCGGTTGGCTGCAACGCGGCGCCGATATTTTGGTCGCTACGCCGGGCCGCCTGCTTGATCTGATGGCGCAGGGTTATGTCAAACTGGACAAGATCGAGATTCTGGTGCTGGACGAGGCGGATCGGATGCTCGACATGGGCTTTATCCATGATGTGCGCCGTATCGTCGCCGCGACACCATCCCGGCGGCAAACGCTGCTGTTTTCCGCGACGATGCCCACCGAAATCCAGTCGTTAGCCGACAGCATCCTGAGAGACCCGGTGCATGTGGTGGTTACGCCCCCGGCTTCAACGGTAGAGGCCACCCAACAGTCCGTCTATTTTGTTGAAAAAGGTGACAAGCCCGCGCTGCTTGAACATCTGCTGCGCGATGCATCGATCCGGCGGGCCCTGGTCTTTTGTCGCACCAAACACGGGGCCAACAAGGTCGTCAAACAATTGGAGCGCGCCTCCGTCAACGCGAATGCCATTCATGGCAATAAATCGCAGTCGGCGCGCGAGCAGGCGCTCGCCGGTTTTAAGGCGGGCACCACGCGCGTTTTGGTCGCCACTGACATTGCTGCACGCGGGATCGATGTGGAAGATATAACGCACGTTATCAATTATGACCTGCCCAACGAACCCGAAAGTTATGTCCACCGCATCGGGCGTACCGGGCGGGCGGGTGCATCGGGCATCGCGTTTTCGTTTTGTGATGTGGACGAGCGCCCGTATCTGGTCGATATTGAGCGCCTGATCCGAATGCGCATTCCGACGGTGGCGAATCACCCGTATGCATCGAGACTCAGCCCATCGGCAGTTGTTGAACTGAAACCGCGCCAAAATCAACGCCAACCGGCAGCGGCAGGCTCCAGACCGGGGCAAAACCGGCGGCGCAATAACAGCCGCTCCGCCAAGCAGCCGCAGCGCCGCGAAAGCGAACGCCGCTAGTAGATCGTCCGGAAGGTCTACCCCTATCCCCGCTGCGCAGCGGGGATCGGGGGCGATATATCTTGTGTAGGGGCGCTGCTTGCTGCGCCCTGTTTCTTAAGGGGAGGCAGGACCTCACCTACCCGCCGAAGTTTTCCTCTGTCGAAGGATCGACCTGCACCGCGCACCCGCTGAAGTTTCGAGAGTAGGTCTCAAAATCATCGCTGCTGGGATCATAGACCGGGATCGCGGCGATGCAGTTTTGATAATCTTTGGTGAACATCTCCGCTTCGGCTAATTCCGCGTTCAGATCAACATCGTCCGTCACGTAACGATCAAAAGCACGGTTCAGCCAGAACGAAAGCAGCGTGCTGCCCATCGCGCTGGGATCGAAACTGAAACCCATCGGGATGATCACCGTGTTCGGTTTTTGCATCAAAGCATCCATCGCCTGATAAAACGTCACCATATCCTGTCCTTGCGCGGCAGCGATTTCAGGGCTGTTGATGATCGAACGGCGGGCGGGCATCCCGGTGATCAGGCTGGTGTGCCGGGACATTTCGCTGATAAACCGATAACAGGCGTCGGTATAGGGTGTATTGGCGCTGATGTAGGCAGCACTGATGTTGTAGGACATCGCGGTATAGCTTGACCCCTGCGGGAATGTGGTGAGCGGATCGAGGTTCTGCGGGAATTGGAATTCACCGCCGCCGCCGCTGCTCGTTACTGTGCTCGTGCCGCCAGCGCTGCTGGCAACCGCTATCATACCACCCCCACCGCCACCAAAACCGCCGATTCCGTTCAGGCTGTCGGTATACAGCGGGGTAGTATCTTCCTCGCCTATCGTCATCATCATCACAGAGTCCGTACTCGCCAGTTTGGAATAATCAAGGTAGCCGTTTTTGGCGAGATCAAGCACCTGCTGAATCGCGGCGACAGTCGCCGGGTCGGTGAAATTAATGGTAGGCGGGTTGGTGCGGTAGTCCAGCGGCAGACCGCCATAGGCCGCGATCAACATCAACAAATGGGTGTTGCTGAACGTGCGCGGCACAAACGGCGCATCCTCGCCGGTGTTGGCCTTGAGCGCTTCCAGCGCATACTGGAATTCTTCTACCGTCCAGCCATTCACCGGGGCGAACGCCCCCGCCTGTGCGAACAAGTCGGTATCGTACCGCATGGCTAAGGGCTGGATCATGACTGGCAGGCCCCAGGTTTGACCATCACGCTGGACCTGCTGCATCACACCGTTCAACATATCATTGGGATCATAGGTCGGATCAGCCGCCAGCAGCGGGTCCAGGCTGCGCAGCAGGCCCAGATCGGCAGTGGGAATCAGGTTGCTCGAGTCAAAAAAACAGTCGTAATCTTCGGTCATATCGCTCAACGATTCTCCGAAAACCGGCTCTAGCTGCACGGCCCCGACTTCGGGATCACGCGCGACGAAATCAGCGGCCAGCGCGTCCCATTGATCTTGATTGGGCAGCGGGGACATCAGCGACGAGACACCGAACTTCAGCGCGATTTCGCCCGGAGCCAACTCAACGGTGGGCAGCGGGGTCTGGACGACGATCTGAGTCGTGTCGCGCCGGGCAGAGGCTGTGTTCAGGCGTTCCAGCGCTTGATCCTCCATCGCTTGTAGAGCGGCAGGTACATCGAAGTTGTTCTGAGCCATAACCTCGGTCGCCTGGTCCAGATATTCCATAAAACGGATTTCACTGATCGGGAAAGCCTGTTCCAGTGCGATGGGCAGCAGGGCCGCCAGTTCGGGGGACGGTGTGGGGCCAGCCCATATGGGGCCAGAACCTTCGGTCTGCACACTCGAAATGTTGCGGCGCGCTGGAGTTCTGCCAATAAAACTGCTGGCGACCTGGGGCGAGTTGGTCAGAAATTTGACCAATTCATAGGCGGCTTCAGGGTATTGTGTCCCGCTGCTGATGGCAAAGCCGCTCACATCGAGTCCGGCACGGCCACCGGGCAGCAGGGAGGGGGTTTTCGGCTCGGTCTCGCCGGGGATTCCACCGCTAAAGGCGCTGCGTCCAACTTGCAGCGGCGCATCAAGGATGGTGGCCGCATCATCGCTGTCTATATTCATGGGGGGATCAAACAGGCCGTCGGCCTTCATCTGTGCCCAGACGGTCAGCACATTTTCCAGGTCGGGGGATGTAAACTGGGGAACGCTGGGCAGCACGCTGTCATCATAAATCCCATGTCCCAACAGAGAGAGCAGCAGGGGTTTGAGGCCGTCCATACTCATAAAGCCCATGCGGGCGACGGTTCCATCCGGGTTGAGTTCGGTCAGGGTGCGGATCGCCAGTTCGAAATCGGTGATATTACGCCAGGTGTCGGGGTAGGGCAGACCGGCTTCGTCAAACGCGGCCTTATCATAAAACACCAAGATCGCGTCCGCCGCGACCGGCAGCGCCCAGGTTGCGCCGTCCCATTGGAACGACTTCCACACAGCGGTATAAAAATCGGCGCTGTTCAGGTCGGGATCGCTGTTGACCAGCGGGGCCAGATCGAGAAAATAGCCCGCGCGGGTGACTTCGGGCGACAGGTCCGACGAATCGATTGCTAACACGTCCGCCGAACGAGCATAGGTTTCGCGTTCGTCCAACACATCGTCAATGTCACCCTGACCGGCGCTGCTGCCGATGCTGATCATCATGCCCGCGCCGCCGGTGGTGACGAGTTCCACCCGCACCCCGGGGTGTTCAGCCTCGAATTGGGCCAGCACACCGCTGGTAAACATTTCTTCCATATAACCGGGAACAGCAAGCTGTAACACGATCTCTTGTTCTTGAGCGTGCAGCGGGCCGACCGCGGATGCCGCCAGGACCAGCATCAGCAGGACAGCGATAACAAGCGTTTTGAGTCTGTTCATCAATCGAATCTCCTTAGCACCACGAAAAACATAGGTTCCTCATTGTGCGAATCGGAGATAACGGCCCGGTTCCGGGGCGATTACGCTTCCGTAATCTATCAGATCGGCGGCATTTCTGTCAGCGGAAGGGTAACGGTCATGATCGTTCCGGCGCTGCTGCTCTCAGCGTTGATCGAACCCCCGTGCGCCTTAACAATCGCCTTCGTGATCGCCAACCCCAGGCCGCTGCCGGGATAGTGCGAGGCGTTGTGTCCCCGGCGGAAGCGCTCGAATAACTGGGGCAGGTCGTCGGCAGGGATGCCGATTCCGGTATCATGGATGGCGAGTTCCAGGGTTTGATCGAGACGGCGCAAACTGAGTGAGACCGTGCCGCCCGCCGGGGTGAACTTGATCGCGTTATCCATCAAATTGGATACGACGCACTCAAGCTGATCCGTTCGCCCAAACACGGGCGGGATGTGATCGGGCAGGGTGATCACATAATCCAGCCCGGATTGTTCCGCCCGCGAGGCATAAAGTTCGCTGGCAGCGCGAATCAAATGGCTTAGATCGACCAGGGCGGCTTGTTCTGTGCCATAATGAGCTTCAATACGCGACAGCGCCAGCAGATTATCGGTCAGTTTTTCCAGGCGGATCACCTGCTCGTGGGCGCGGCGGATCGCGGTGGAGGGATGTTCGTTTTTCGCCAGTTCAAGATTAGTCCGCAGGGCCGTGAGCGGGGTGTGCAGTTCATGGGCGGCGTCAGCGACAAAACGTTGCAGCGTGATAATAATATCCTGAATCCGATCCGCCATCGCATTAAACGACACCGCCAGGATACCCAGTTCGTCCTGTTGATCAATATTGGCCCGCGTCGATAAATCTCCGGCGGTCATGCGCGTGGTGACGTCGGTGAGGGCCAGCAGCGGTTTGCTGATCTGGCGGCTGACCAGCCATCCCGCCGCCGCCGCCAATAAAATTGCAACCCCCCCGGCGAGTGCCCACCCGCGCGCCACGCTTCTGACGATCTCACTGCCATAAGCGGGGCCATCCGACAAGATAATTACGCCTAACGGATTGTGATCGGCGTCAAAAATCGTGCTCTTGATGTGTTGTTTTGAGCGGTACATCATATCGAGATCAACCGTATTATTGTTGGCGGTGTCGCCGAGTGAAAAACCATACAGTGTGCTCGAAATTGGCAGCGCCGAGACGGCATTCACCATCACGTCACCTCGCGGGGATGGACCGCCAGATATCAGCGCTCCTCCTCCGCCTGCGGCAGCGACCCCTTCGGTAAGGCAACCGGATGAGACTTCAGGAACAGCCTCATCAAACGGGATAAAATCATGGGAGGGCTGGACCTCGTCCTGCGCCATCCCTACTTGCCATACACCTCCCCCTGATGCGGCTACCCGAACACTATCCCCTATCACCTCCATATTGTCGGCGGGGTTGAGTCTAATAGATTGAACTTGCAGTGCGCCGGGGGCTTGCTCAGAATCGGCATAAAAAAAGGTGATGATATAAGGGTTAGCCGGGATGCCTGTGTCAATAAGCTGCTGACCCTGGTCATCTAAGACGCGAATACGGACCTTTGAAAAAAACGCCAGGTTGTCAAGCTGTGGCTTCAACGTGCTGATCGGGACATCCTCCGCGATGGCGCTGGACAGCAGCACCTGAAAACTCCGTGCATTGCTGGTGAGATAAGCCCGTTCTCTTTCAGCGTAATAACCGCGCAGAATCTCCAATAACACGGTCCCCAGCGCCAGCGCGGCCACGCACGCAATCGCGGCATAACTGAGCGTCAAGCGCCAGCGAATCGAGTGTATCTGCATCATCCCGCCTCCTTACACGTTTCCCTTACCATGCCCGACGGCTGTTACCATTCGGTTTCAGCGCGATTACGGTAACGTAACCAGATTCAGCCCGCAAAACGATAGCCGATGCCTGGCACGGTCAGGATCAGCCCCGGCTGATCGGGATCATGTTCGACTTTTTCACGCAGGCGGCGAATGTGCACATTCACCGTGCGATCACTTTCAACATCGGCGCTGTAACCCCAAACCGCGTCGAGGATTTGCTGGCGGGTCAGCGCCTGCCCCCGGTTCTGCGCGAGGAAACTTAGCAGGCGAAACTCGATAGGAGTCAGGCTGAGCAGTTCGCTGCCGCGCCACACCTGACCGCTGGCCCGATCTAAGACCAGATCGGCGGCGTAGAACAGTTCGCTGTTGTTGGTCGCCGCCAGTTCACCATAGGCGCGCCGCAGCAGCGCCCGCACCCGCGAGAGCAGTTCACGCAGGCTGAACGGTTTGGTCACATAATCATCCGCGCCCATTTCCAGCCCTAACACTTTGT
>JACRBK010000594.1 GCA_016234525.1 Chloroflexota bacterium | reverse complement strand
CATACATCTACCGATACGGGACAGCGTGTGTTGAAATGGCAACCATGCGGCGGGTTGATTGGGCTGGGAACATCTCCCTTGAGGATGATACGCTGCCGTTTTTCTTCTACCACCGGGTCAGGAACGGGAACCGCCGACAGCAGCGCCTGAGTATAGGGATGCAGCGGGTTGGTATAGAGTTCCTCGCTCTCGGCAATTTCTACGATCTTGCCCAGATACATCACGGCGACACGGTCGCACAGGTGGCGTACCATGCTCAAGTCGTGCGCAATAAAGAGGTAGGTCAGACCGAGGTCTTGCTGGAGTTTTTGCATCAAGTTGACGACTTGCGCCTGAATCGACACATCAAGGGCCGAAATCGGCTCGTCAGCCACCAAAAATTTCGGTTCCAGCGCTAAGGCGCGCGCGATGCCGATGCGTTGGCGCTGCCCGCCCGAAAACTCGTGGGGATAACGCCGCACAAAGTACGGGTTGAGGCCGACCAGTTCCATCAGTTCGGCGACCCGCTCTTCGCGCTCTTTTTTGTTCATAATATTGTGGACCACCAATGGCTCAGAGACGATCCTCCCCACCGACATACGGGGATTCAACGAGGCATAGGGGTCTTGGAAGATCATCTGCATTTTGCGGCGCATTTTACGCAGCGGTTCGCCCTTGAGCGTGGTCATTTCTTCGCCCTCGAACTTTACGCTGCCGCTGGTGGCGCGGTAAAGTTGAAGGACAGTACGCCCGGTCGTAGATTTACCGCAGCCGCTTTCGCCGACTAGCCCCAGCGTTTCGCCTTCATATATATCGAATGACACATCGTCGACGGCCTTAACGGCGGCGACTTCTCGCTGGAAGAAAATACCCGATTTGATCGGGAAATATTTTTTCATATTGCGGACTTCAACAAGTACCCGGTTTCCTTTTGAGGAAATCTTGTCCGCTGTTGCTGCCTGTGTTTTAAGCTCGCTCATAACCGCGCTCCGTCTCTTTCCGTACATCTACCCAGCACGCCACCACATGATCAGCCGGCCCCTCGTCAACCGGGATCAAAAGCGGGTTTTCCTGTTCACATTGTTCGATCCGGTAGGGGCAGCGTGTGGCAAATGGGCAGCCCTTTGGCAAATAACGCATATCAGGCGGCGTACCTTCAATCGAGAAAAGTTTTTCGTGTTTCTGGTCCAGACGGGGCAGCGAGCCTAACAAGCCGATGGTATAGGGGTGGCGCGAATCGCCGTACACATCTTTAGACGTGCCGCGCTCAACGATATAACCGGCATACATCACCTGCACGTTGTCAGCCAGACCGGCGACTACGCCCAGGTCGTGCGAAATCCAGATCATCGCCATGCCGATCTTGTCACGCAGGCGGCGCACCAGATCAAGAATTTGTGCCTGGATCGTCACATCGAGCGCCGTCGTGGGTTCGTCAGCGATCAAAAGCTGCGGGTTGCACGACAGGCCCATAGCGATCATCACGCGTTGGCGCATCCCCCCCGAAAACTGGTGAGGATAATCGTCCAAACGCTGTCTCGCCGAGGGGATACCGACCATCGAAAGCAGTTCGGCAGCGCGCGCACGCGACTGCTCGTTATCCATACCCAGGTGCAGCTTGAGCGCCTCGGTAATCTGCCGCCCGACAGTCAACACCGGGTTGAGCGAGGTCATGGGGTCCTGGAAGACCATCGCAATTTCGGCCCCGCGCACGAGGCGCTGTTTGTTCTTCGAGAGCTTCAACAGATCGCGCCCTCGAAAGAACACTTCGCCGCTGGGAATCTCGCCAGGGGGCTGAGGAATAAGCCCCATCACGGCCAATGCATGAACTGTTTTGCCGCAGCCGCTTTCGCCTACTACACCCAGGGTTTCCCCTTCGTGCAGTTCATAGGAGACGCCGTTCACGGCATGAACAGTCCCCTCTTCAGTATGAAAACGAACCTTGAGGTCCTTGACCTCCATTAAGACTGTCAAAAGTTACTCTCTCCTTTGTCACGAAAGGCTGTGCTTTAAAAGCCGGGGTGACACACCATAACTACCAGACTCTAAAAAATCCTGTGAAATTTTATGCGAACACATAGGTGGTCGCAAAAAGTTTAAGAGTTCCTGACAATGGTTTGAAATCATAACGGCAATCTGCCGGTCTGTATAGTGACACTCCGCCCCCATTGGTCATGACCAGCATCCTGAATCGAAGAATTTTTTTGCACGAACTCTCTATACTGTATATTTATCTGCTTGGTCGAAGTTTGGTTCAAAATTGCACGAAGTCTCGCAGGCTCTTGACAGGCGGCACACCGCTTGTTACACTGCCCTACAAATGACTCTGACGGAGCTAAGTAGGGGTTCTGACGCTGACAGAGAGCCGCTGACCGGTGTGAGGCGGTGCGTCATCCACCGAAATCCACTCCTGATATGTCGCTGCCGAAAACTATCGTAAATGAAATTAAACGCTGATCGATTGCGTCAATTTGCGACTAGAACCTAAGGTGAGCCGGGTCTGCCCGTTAAAGCAGAGGAGTCTGAGGCACTATGCCAAAAGACTCAATGAGGTCTGTGCTGTGAAGCGCAGACAAATCCAGGTGGCACCACGAGGCCCCTCGTCCTGGTTTTTTTCAGACGAGGGGCTTTTTGTATTCAGGAGCAAGACAATGGAACTCAACTTCATGACTCCCGATGTCTGGGACGGTTTAGTGATCGGCTCGGCCCTGATCGGGCTGGCGCTGGCGGTGCTGCGACTTATGAATGATCGGTCACTCTACCGGAGGCAGCGTTCAAAAACGCCGCCTGTAATGCGCGAAGACACTCACACACAAGATCAACCCTGATTTTTGTTGAATGATGGCTCAGTTCACCCCACAGGAGAAGATACCATGCTCGACATTGCTCTAATTCGTGAGAAACCCGAATGGGTTAAGCAGCAGCTTCAAAACTTGAATGACGAACCGGCGCTGGCCCGTATCGATGCCGTTGTTGATCTCGACCGGCGGCGGCGTGCGATGCTGACTCAGGTTGAAGCGATCAAAAACAATCGTAACCAGCTTAACAAACTGATGGGCGTATTTCGGGGCAGCAAAACGTTCAGCCCGGCGCAAATCGTCGGGGGGGCGCAGCAGGCGATTCGCGCGCTCAATGAGGCGGATGTGGCGGCGGCGCTGCAAGCCCTGACCAATCCGCAGCCGGTGGCCGCGCTAGAGGGTGATCCTGCCCAGTTGGTCAAAGCCGCATATGAAGAGCTGGCAACAGCGATGAAAAACCTCGGCCTACGCGCCGATGAATTGGACGAGCAGGTTCATCAGGTTGAGGCCGAACTCAACGATCACATGTACTGGATTCCGAATATGCCCCATGAGAGCGTACCGGTAGGCAGAAACGATACCGAAAACCGCATCTGGGAGCCAGAAGGCGAACTGCGCGATTTTGACTTTACCCCGCAGGCTCACTGGGACCTCGGCCCGGCACTCGACATTATTGATTTTGAGCGCGGTGTCAAAATCTCCGGCACGCGCTTTTATCTCATCAAAGGGATGGGCGCGCGGCTGTACCGGGGCATGATCGCCTGGCTGTTGGATGTGCATACCACGCAGCACGGGTTCATCGAAATTTACCCGCCGTTTATGGTGCGCGAGGCAGCTATGTTCGGATCGGCCCAGTTCCCCAAATTTAAGGAGAACGTGTACGCCGACCTGGACGCGGAACTGTATATGCTGCCGACGGCTGAAGTCGCGCTGACCAACATGCACGCCGATGAAATTCTCGAAGAGGCGCAGCTTCCGCTGCATTATGTCTCGCACACCCCTTGTTTCCGCCGCGAGAAGATGAGCGCCGGGCGGGATGTGCGTGGGATCAAACGGGTTCACCAGTTCGAGAAAGTGGAGCTGTATAAGTTCGCCACGCCCGAAACGAGCTACGACGAGCTTGAAAGTATGGTGCGCGCGGCAGAGAATGTCTGTCGACTGCTGAAGATTCCGTTCCGCCGGATCGAGATGGTCACTGGCGATCTCGGTTTTGCCGCCGCGAAAAAGTTCGATCTCGAAATGTGGGCGCCCGGCAGCCAGGAATGGTTAGAGGTCAGTTCGTGCAGCAACTGCACCGAATTCCAGGCCCGCCGCGCCAATGTGCGTTATCGCCCGGCGGCAGGGGGCAAGCCGCGTTTTGTCCATACACTGAATGGATCGGGCCTGGGCATGGTCCGCACACTGATCGCGGTGCTGGAAAATTACCAGCAGAAAGACGGCAGCGTGGTAATCCCCGACGTGCTGCGCCCCTATATGGACGGCCTGGAAGCGATTGAGCCAGGACAGTAGCCGTGCGCGTGGTATAATGAGGCTGAGACTCAAGTTGGCCGGGTGATCGCGTCTTCCCCCGTTGGAAGATGAGGAAAGTCCGCGCTCCACAGGGCACGGCGCTGGCTAACAGCCAGGCGGGGCGACCTGACGGCATAGTGCAACAGAGAAGCATATTGCCTCCCTGCAAAGGGGGGCGAGGGTGAAACGGCGCGGTAAGAGCGCACCGGCGTTGATGGGAACATCAGCGGCCAGGCAAACCCCACCGGGAGCAAGACCAAGCAGGAACAAGGGGCGGCTCGTCCCGTTTGAGTTCCGGGTAGGTTGCTTGAGGCGTCGGGTAACCGGCGTCCTAGAGAGATGATCACCGCCCGCCGGGCATACCGGCGGGTACAAAACGCGGCTTACAGGCGAACTTGAGTCT
>JACRBK010000602.1 GCA_016234525.1 Chloroflexota bacterium | reverse complement strand
TGCGCGGCGACACCCACCCACAGCATATGGCTGTGGATACGTTCCAGTTCGGCCACCAGTTCGCGGATCACCTGGGCGCGCGGCGGAGCTTCAACCCCGGCTAACCGCTCAACTCCCAAGCAGTAGGCCACCGCGTGGATGTGCGAACAAATGCCGCAGATATGCTCGACCAGATATTGGCTTTGAGTCCAGTTGCGGCCTTCGGTTCCCTTTTCGATTCCACGATGCACATAACCCAGCCGCACCGATGCCCCGGTGACGGTTTCGCCGTCGACCGAAAACTCAAAATGCCCCGGCTCTTTCAGGGCGGGGTGCTGCGGGCCGATAGGAACAATAAACTTTTCGCGTTCTTTGTTTGGCATTAACGGATCGCTCCTTAGGCTTTGGGGTTTTTGATCTGGCTGGGATCAAAATCTTTGCGCAGTGGATAAATTCCAGCGGGCCAATCATCCGGCAGAAACAGCCGATCCGTGTTCGGTGAGCCGACCACGGTCACGCCAAACATCTCCATCAGTTCGCGCTCATAGAACGTCACTGAGGGGATGATGCTGAACAGGCTGGGAACCGAAGGATCAGTGCGCGGCATTCGTATCCGCAGTGTGACTACGGACGGCCCCGAACAGAAATGATAGAGAGCTTCGAGTTCACCTGCTTCAACCCCCAGGTCCAGACCGGTGATGGCTGCCAGATAACCCCATTTTGTGTCTAACACAAAAGCTTTGACCGCCGCTGGCAAATCCGCCGCATCAATATTAACATCGAGCCGGTTCGGTTCGGGTTCGTTCGTGCTTTTGGTCCAGGGAGCCAGAATATCGACCGCCCATTGGAGAGGTGTTTTATCGGTCATGTGTTAGTCCTCGGTCTTTTCGATGGCGGCAGGCATTTCAGCGCCTTCATCGCCCAATACAATGGGCGTGCCGCTGCGCAGATGGCGATCAATCGGCAGAGCGCCGCTTTTGATACTGCCCAACAATTTGACCATACCATCGATGATCGCTTCAGGGCGCGGCGGGCAGCCGGGGATATAGGCATCGACCGGGATCACCTGATCAATACCCCCCATGATGTTATAACAGCCCTGGAATACCCCACCAGACAGCGCGCACGCCCCCACCGCGACGACAAACTTCGGTTCGGGCATTTGCTCATAAATACGGATCAGGCGTTCACGGGCCTGCCGCGTGACCGACCCGGTACACACCAGGATATCGGCATGGCGCGGGCTGCCTTGCAGTTTGACGCCGAAACGTTCCATATCGTAGCGGGGAGTCAGGGTCGCTAGAATTTCAATATCGCAGCCGTTACACGAGCCGCTGTTGAAATGGATCGCCCAGGGGGAGTTAATACGCGCCCAGGCTTTGATCTGCTCTAAGATATTGTTCCAGGGTTTGATAGCGTTGAGACTCATCGTTTTCTCCTGCGCTCAGACTTCCGACGCCTGTTAAGATCATAGACATCGGGTTTATCTGATTACAGTGACATTTATCCTAAAATCAGGGCCAAAAGCGCCAGGATTAACCCAACCAGGTAAATCCCGGACGCAGGCGACAGATCGCTGGTTCCCACCACCAAGACCCCCAGGTGGACCACCGCGAAAAAAAGCGCCACGATAAAAAACTGGCGGTAGCCGGGCGCTGCCGGGCGTATGGGCGATGCTTCGCCACCCGCATAAATACCGCCGGACGCCGAACTTTTGGGGGCCATGATCCTGCCGATTCCCGACAGGATGCTAACGAAAACCAGATAGGCGATAAACGCTACCGGCGGAGCAAGTAGAATTTCTTTCATGAGTCCTAGCCTCCTAATCCAAAGGCGGCCAACAGCGCACTCCCGGCAGGGTCCGAGAGCCAGTTGAACAGCCCCGGCCAAATGCCGACAGCGATGACCGATGCGGTCAGGATCATCACCGGAATACAAATCCAGATTGAAAGCGGGTGGCCATGCTGCACCAGCGGGGATGCACTCTGACGATAAAGCGTATTCACCAGCGGAGCATAATAGGCCAGCGACAGCACACTGTTAAGCGCCGCGAAAATTACCAGGGCTTGAATCCAGCCGTTATGAGTCTCAAACCCCGCCGCGAAAATCTGCCATTTAGACATAAATCCGGCGAAGGGGGGCAAGCCACCTAAACTCAACACAGCGAGACTGAGGCCGAGCGCCATCATCGGGTACGATTTGGCCGCGCCGCTCAGGTCGGATATCAGCAGCGGGCTGTGATCACCGGAGGCCACATGCAGCGCATAGAGGAAAGCGCCTGCCGCCAGGAAAGCCAGCCCTTTCATCAGGCCGTGATTCAGCATGTGGAAAAAGCTGCCCTGTGCGCCAGAGGCGTCTTGAGCATACAGCGCGATTCCCAGGCCGAGCAGCATATATCCAACATGGCTCAGGCTGGAATAGGCCAACAGGCGTTTAACCTGCGTCTGGCGCAGCGCCATCAGATTGCCGACGGTCATATTCAACACGCCGAACGCCATCAGTAATTCGCCCCAGGTGGGCGTAACCCCTGCCAGCGCCGACAACGAACGCAGCAGCGCGATCAGGCCCGCTTCGATCACTACGCCGGAAAGCATGGCGCTGATTCCGCTGGGAGCCTGCGAATGGGCGTCGGGCAGCCAGGTGTGCATCGGAACCATCGCCGTTTTAACACCGAAACCGATGACAAACAGAGCGCCCGCCGCCAGCAGCATATTCGAGTCATCCGCTGCCAATCGGATTTTGTCAAGATCGAGCGTGCCGGTTTGCGCCAGCACCAAAGCGATCCCCATCAGGACCAGGGCGGATCCGACGGCGCTTTGCACAACATATTTGACTCCGGCTTCCAACGATGCCGCCTGCTCATGGTAAAACGCCACCAGCAGGAACGAGGAGATCGCCATCGCTTCGAACCAGACCCACAGGTTAAACAGGTCGTGCGCGCAGCCGAGGCCCATCATCACGCCGACCATGGCGACCAGCAGCGAGTGATATTTTTCGCGGCCATGATCGGGCGAAATATATGGCCCGGAATAGAGAACGACCAGCGTCCCCAGGCCCAATGACAACCCGGCCAGCAGCAGCCCAATATCATCCAGGCGCAGCGCGATCTGCCCGACTTGAAAGGTGTCTGGCCCGTTTTTATCCAGGTCCGAAGCGGCTAGCGCAAACGGAATCCACGTCGCCGCCAGCGCCCAAAAGGCCAGCCAATGCGAAATCATGCCGACATCCCAGTTACGGCGGCGGCTGATACGCCCGGCCAGATAGACCACTGGCGAGGCCAGCAGGGGCAGGGTAATCATCCAGGTGAATGCACTCATCTCATCCATGTAACTTATGCCCCCAACGCCAGAATAACCAGCACCACGATTAGCCCGCCGATAATGCCGAACACATTCCAGTTCAGAGAACCTGTCTGGGTGGTGCGCAGGGCGTTGGCTCCGGCGTTGGTCCAATCTGTCACCCGGCGGTTAATCCATTCAAATCCAAAATCGCTTGTGGCGGCCTGCCCCACCGGCTTGAAACTCGCTGCGATCCCGGCCAGAGGAGCGCGGAACCACCAGCCCAGCAGGCCCGCCGCGACCACACTCAGCGCCAACAAGGTCGCCGGGGCGGTGATTATTTCTTCCAACAGGGTGGGAGCCGATTCAACATGCAGGTGATGATAGATCAGCGTGTTTTCCAACATCTCGCCAAACACGCCGATCAACAACCAGGTGGTCAGCGTTCCCGCCGCCAGCAGGCCGGTAGAAAGTTTCATCAAACGGCCCGCTTCATGGATGTGTCCACTGCCGCGCCGCTCGCCATAAAAAACCAGCCAGACCATGCGGAAAGTATAGAGCGCCGTGATCCCTGCCCCGGCCAACATGCCGACATAGGCCCAGACCGGCCCTTCATGCAGACCGTCTTCAAGGATCAGTTCTTTGCTCCAGAATCCGTTAAAGAAGGGTAACCCGGCTAAGGCCAGCGCGCCGACAATAAACACAGCGCGCATAAACGGCATTTGTTTGCCCAACCCGCCCATCTGACGCATATCGCGCGTGCCCACACTGTGAATCACTGCGCCCGCGCTGAGGAACAACAGCGCCTTAAATACGGCATGGCTCAGCAGATGGAACTGGCTGGCGAAGATCGCGCCGGTTCCTACTGCGTAGACCATGTAACCCAACTGGCTGATGGTCGAATAAGCCAGAGCGCGTTTGAGATCGGTGGCGAACAGGGCCATCAGCGCCGCCAGGAATGCCGACAGCAGCCCAACCGAAATAACGGCGGTAGTCCAGCCGTCGACTTCTTCAAACGCCGGGTAAAAACGCGCCAGCAGATAAACACCTGCGTTCACCATCGTGGCCGCGTGGATCAGGGCACTGATCGGGCTGGGGGCTTCCATCGCGCCAGGCAGCCAGGTATGGAATGGAACCTGCGCCGACTTCGCCGCCGCCGCAATCAGGCAGCCGAAGGCCATCACGCTCAGCATATTCGTGGGCAGCACCTCCGGCTCATTGAGGAAACGGCTGATCTGGTAATCGCCCTGATAGGCATAGATCACCAGCGCGCCTACCAACAACCCGATCCCGCCCAACTGCGTGATGATCAGGGCTTTGATGCCGCCTTCAACCGCTTTAGGATCATCGTTGTAAAACGAGATCAGCGAGTAGGAACACAGCGCGGTGATTTCCCAAAAGATGAACAGCAGCAGCAGACTATCCGCCAGTACCAGCCCGGCCATCGCGCCAATGAACAGCAGCACCAGCGAATAATAACGGCCTAACTGCGCCTCGCCGTGCATATAGTCTACTGAAAAGATCACAGCCAGACTGCCGACAACGGTAGCAACTACCGCCAGAAAAACGCCCAGGCCGTCAGGAACAAAAGTGAAGTCGCCGAATACACTGCCAATTTTGATGCGCAGTTCCACCTGTTCGGTGGTCGAAGGCAGCATCGCCAGCGCCGCAACTCCGGCAGCCAGGGCAAACACCACGGCCAGGGTGTGCTGCAAGCGCGATTGCCGCTCTTCCAACAGCCAGATCAGGCCGGCCCCCAGCCAGGGTATCCCAATGGTAAGTATGATCAACCAATCCATCGCGCGTTATCCCCGCAGTTTAGAAAGTTCAGTCAGGTCCATCGTGCCTAACACACGCTTCACCTGTACCGCCAGCGCCAGACCGATGACTGCGACAACAGTATCGGCTACGATCACGGTCATCGCGAGACTCTGGCCCAAATTAATCTGGTCGCTGGCTTTGCCCGCCACGACCAACGCCAGCAGCGCTGCTTTGACCAGGATTTGCAGCGCCACCACCACTTTGATCATATTCCGGGTGATCAGCAGCCCATACAGCCCAACAGCAAAGAGCGCCAGCGCGCCCCCGGCCAAAATAGTTAAGGTACTCATGCGGGAGTCTCCTTGCTGGATTCAGGTTGAGTCTCAGACGGGGCGACAGGCTGAAGAACGGGCTGCGGGACATGCTTATCAGTGCCAAAAGCGGGATTAATGTGTGCCTGGGGAATGTCGCTTCTCTTTTTGATGCGCGAGGGTTTGCGTACATCGGCCAAAACACCCAGCATGGTCACCACGCCGGTAAAAATAAACACCAACTGCAACAGCACGTCGAGTTCGCGGTCTTCCCAGAATATGCTGGCAAACTCGGCTTCTGATAGGGATACGCCCAGCTCATCCATTGGCAGGTCCATCACCGCCAGCAGTCCCCCGAACACGACCAGCAGCCCGATCGCCAATTCATTGGGGATGAACTCACGTTCGCTTAACCCTTCTTCGCCTGCGATGCTGATCGCAAAAACGAACAGCACCGTCACTAATCCGGCCCCGACGCTCAGTTCGACAACGGCGACCTGCTGCGCTCCCAACCGGTAAAGAACAATGGCGACTAATGCGCTGACTCCAGCCAGCCACATCGCAGCGACCAACAACCGCCGGGCGCGAATCGCCATTACTGCGCATACAAACGCTGCGAGTAACAGAACAGCATATAACACTTGTGACACCTTTCACAAATGAAGCAACAGTCTGATCGTAAGTCGTCCCTCGTTTTATCCCCAGTGTAAGAAATCACTTTACACAATGACGATATGCCTGACCCTGAAATTCTGCCGTCAGAACACCACCAACCAGGCCGAATAAGACTTGTGGATGATTGTCTTGGTGCGCTGTAAAGGATATAGTTGGAAACATGAATCGTTCGCTCAGGCGACAAGGAAGCGGGCATGAGTCAACAGTTGGACACCATTTTGATTGTTGATGACGATCCTGGAACGCGAACGCTTTTGCGCGAACAGGTTTTTTCGTCTGATACATATCGCGTTTTTGAAGCCAAAGACGCACCGGACGCGCTGCTGATGCTGCGCCAGAACCGGCCTGACTTGATCGTATTGGATTTGCAGCTTCCAGGGCTGAGCGGCCATGATCTGTTGGTCGCGGTGCAGTCTCAGGGCTATCGCGGACCCTTGATCGCGATGGCCGAGAACACCAGCCCGCGATCAGTGATCGAGGCATTCCGTTTAGGAGCTACCGATTATGTCACCCGCCCCTTGCGTGAGGCCGAAGTGATGGCCGCTGTCGAGCGCGGCCTGGCTGACGTGCGGCTGCGGCGAGAACGCAACACCCTGGTGACGCGGCTCCAATCGACAAACCAACAGCTTGAGGTGCGTGTTAAACAACTGATGACCCTCTATGAGATCGGACAGTCAGTGACTGCGCTCTCGGATATGGAGAGTATGTTCAGCCGCGCACTGGAAGCCGCGCTGACTCTGTCGGGGGCGGATCATGCTATGCTCTTTTTACGCGATGATAAAAACGGGCAGTTGATTTTGTGGGCGGGCAAAAACCTCCCGCTG
>JACRBK010000601.1 GCA_016234525.1 Chloroflexota bacterium | reverse complement strand
CGTTTATGGCGATGAGTTTTATGGCGCTCGAAGTGATCCCCAGCCTCAAGCTCACCGATATTGGGCTGGTCGATGTAGATCAGTTCAAGCCGGTGGGGTTGTTCGCGTAAGTCTAAGTTCGATCTCAACTCCGCCACACAAGTTGAGCGGGATGACAACCCAATTTTCCCCTCTCCACTGTGCCTGCGCTGGTGGAGAGGGGACTCAGGGGTGGGGTTAAAAGCCTTGTGCAAAAGCGCCAACCTGTACAAGGCGCACAAGCCTAAACTTTGCTTTTGAGCCATTTTGAAATAAACTCATGAACAGCAAACGGGCATTTTGCCCGCTTAAACTAAAGTTTTTGTCTAGGTTTCACAGGAGAGATCTATGCTCAAAAAACTGGCCGTACTGTTGATTCTGGCTGCCGTCGTATTCGGCGGCGTGTCGTCTGTCGCGCCGCGCGCCCAAGCTCAAGATGAATTTATCTTCGGCGTGGTTCTCGTCGGCCCGAAGGATGATCACGGCTGGAGCCAAGCGCACTACACCGCCGGGCTGTATGTCGAAGCCAATGTCCCCGGCGCGAAAATGATTGCCCTGGAAAGCCTGAATTCGGCTGACCGTCCTGAAACCACGCTCGATCAGGTGGTGCAAGAAATGGTAGACGCCGGAGCAAAGCTGATCTTCACGACCTCGGCGGATTTTGAAGTCGATACGACCGTTGTAGCCGCCAACTATCCTGATGTGACCTTTATCAACGTATCGGGAGACGATGCGCTGTGGGGCATTGCGCCGGAAAACGCCGGAAACTTTATGGGCCAGATGGAATATGGCAAGATGATCGCTGGCTGCGCCGCGGCGCTCAAGACTCAAACCGGCTCGCTCGGTTACGTCGGCCCGCTGGTCGATCCCGAAACCACCCGTCTGGTAAACTCGGTTTACCTCGGCGCGCGGTATTGCTATGAAAACTATCGCGGCATGGACGCAGCAGCGCTCAAGTTTGGCGTGACCTGGATCGGTTTCTGGTTCAATATCCCCGGTGTGACGCTCGATCCCACCGAAGTCTCGAACGCTTTCCTCGATGGCGGCGCGGATGTGCTGATCTCTGGCATTGACACCACTGAATCAGTGGTCGTTGCCAACCAGCGCGCAGCCGAAGGCGCGAGTGTGTGGACAATTCCTTATGACTTTGAAGGCTCGTGCGCCGAAGCGCCCGAAATCTGCCTGGGCGTGCCGTACTTCAACTGGGGTCCAGCCTACGCCAAGACCGTCGAAGCGGTCATGGCTGGCACCTGGACACAATCATGGGAATGGAACGCTCCCGATTGGACAGACATCAACAACCCCGACACCAGCGCGGTAGGCTTTGCCTATGGTGATGGCTTGACCGACGAAGAAAAAGCCACACTGGCTGAATTCGTCGACCTGCTGGCGAAGGGTGCCACGGGTGAAGAAGGTGGTATCAATCTGTGGACCGGCCCGCTGTCCTTCCAGGATGGCACCGAATTTTTGGCCGATGGTGTCGTGGCAACCGAAAAACAAATCTGGTTCCAGGCCACCAACGCCGATGAAGCCACAACGCCCGAAGAAGTGACTCCGCCACAGCTTTTGGCCGGGGTCGAAGGCTCGACCAACTAACTCTGGTCGCTCAGGCGAACAGAGCCACACATCAGCGATGTAGGGGCGGGTCCAACCCGCCCCTACCGCTAAGAATGCATAGATCATTTGTCCATTTTTGAGACTCTTAAAGATGCTTGTTGAACTGCAAAACATTTCCAAAACTTTTGGCAGGGTGCGTGCCAACCAGGATATTTCACTCAAGTTTGAAGGTGGGCATATCTACGCCATTTTAGGTGAAAACGGCGCAGGCAAAAGCACCCTCATGAAAATTATGTCAGGCTACCAGTCCGCCGACAGAGGACAGATCGTGGTAGACGGTCAGGCGCTCGATCTCAAAGCGCCTACGGATGCTATCGCACATGGGATCGGGATGCTCTATCAAGACCCGCTCGACTTCCCTCCCTTTACCATCCTGGAAAATTTCATCGCGGGCCGTCCGGGGGGCATTTTCCCAGATCGTGCGGCGGCACGCCAGCAGTTAGCCGCGATCACCGAACGTTTTGGTTTCGGGCTGGACCCGAACCGTTATGTAGACACGCTGACCATTGGCGAGCGCCAACAGTTGGAGATCGTGCGGTTGCTGTCGCTCAATGTGCGCGTGCTGGTGTTGGACGAACCTACCACCGGTATCAGCGCCGAACAAAAAACCATCTTGTTTAATGTTCTCAAAGCGTTGGCACGTGATGACCGCATGGCGATTATCCTGGTATCGCACAAGCTCGAAGATGTGATCGAGCTGTGCGATCTGGCATACGTGCTGCGGCGTGGGCGATTCGTGGGCGAAAAGACTGTCCCCTGCCCCATCTCTGAACTGGTAGCGCTGATGTTTGGCAAGGTGGTGGAACGGCAGAATCGCCCGAATGTGATGTGCGGTGACTCTGTGCTGACCGTCGAAGCTGTGCGGATCGCGGCGCAGCGCCTCACCGTCGAAAACGTATCGTTGCGGGTTTGCTCCAGCGAGGTGATCGGATTAGCCGGGCTGGATGGCAGCGGCCAGGGTGAATTTATCCGCGCCTGTGCCGGGCTGTTTCCACCGCAGAGCGGCACGATTAAACTGAATGGGCGCAGCATGACCCGCGCCTCTTACCATGATTTCAGTCAGGCGGGGGTTGCCTTTCTGCCCGCCGGGCGCATGGAGGAGGGACTGATCAAGGGCATGACCCTCACCGAACATTTCGCGCTGACGCAGCGCAGCCCGCGCCCCTGGATCAACTGGTTCGAGGCGCGCCAGATCACTGCTGAACGTATCAAAAACTTCAATGTCAAAGGGCGGCCCGGCAGCCCGATCCAGACTCTCTCCGGCGGCAACCAGCAGCGGTTCGCGCTGTCTTTGCTGCGGCAGAATCTCAAAGTGCTGCTGCTCGAACATCCCACGCGCGGCCTGGACGTGGAGAGTGCCAATACCATCTGGGAACAGCTTCTCAAACGGCGCGAACAGGGCACGGCGATTATTTTTATCTCTGCCGAACTGGACGAGATTGTAAGTTATAGTGACCGTATTTTGGTCTTTTTTGGCGGGCGCGCCACGATGGTGGATGATCCCGCCGAGATGACGGCTGACCGGCTGGGCGAGTTGATCGGAGGGAGGGAATAGCCATGCAGTCCACCAGACAAGGCTGGTTGTGGAACTCAATGCGCGATATGCTCCCGGCGATCCTGGCCCCCTTTGCCGGAATTGCCGCCGCGCTGGCGATCATCGTGCTGATCCTGGAATGGCAGGGAGCCGATCCTAAAGTCGCCTGGGATTACGTGTATGAAGGCACACTGCAAACCTCTGAACGGCGCGCCGATCTGGTGTCGTTCTGGATGCCGCTGGCGATCACGTCGTTTGGGCTGGTCCTGACCTATACCGCCGGGCTGTGGAATATCGGCGTGGAAGGGCAGATGATCATGGGCGCTATCGGCGCGACCTGGGCCGTGCGCCTGTTCGCCGAAAGCAAAAATGCGCCGCTGGGTCTGGACCTGGGGCGCAACGGTGTGATCATCATGTGTTTTATCTTATCTGCGATCACGGGCGGGCTATGGGCATGGGTAGCCGCAGCGCTCAAAGTACGCGGCAAGGTCAATGAGATTTTTGGCGGGGTCGCGCTCAACTTTATCGCGCAGACGTTTAATATGTATCTGGTGTCCAACGGCGGCCCCTGGCAGCCCACCGGCAGTCGAGCCACCGAAACGGCCCGTTTCCCCGACTGGGTGCGCCTGCCAACTTTTACTGATTACCGGCGGCTCAGCCCGACGATTATCTATGTGACAGCAGCGGCTTTTGTGGTGATCTGCCTGATTATGTATGTCTCACGGTGGGGTTTACAGCTTCGCGCGATGGGCAAAAATCAGCGATCCGCCTTTTTGTTGGGTGTGCGTACCGAACGAAACGTTTATCTGGCAATGGCCGGGTGCGGCGCACTCGCCGGACTGGCGGGATCGTTCCGCGTACTGGCCCCAGATGTGGTCAAACTCAGCGCATCGCCATCGGGCGGAGTCGGTTTCCTGGCGATCCTGGTTGTGCTGCTGGCGTCGATGTCGGCGGTGCTGACCCCGTTTGTCTCATTTGTCTTCGCGGTGCTGTCGAAGGGCGGGCAGCGGCTCGAAAGCGGATTCCAGTGGGATTATGATCTCACCTTGGATCGTTCATTAGTGCGTGTGCTGCAAAGCACTGTCGTGTTGATGGTGGTGTTGGCCTTTGGCGCGCGCAATCGTTTCTTCCCGCCGCGCAGCGCTCAACCTGTTCAGGATGAGGCACAAATTGACCGCACATAATTATTATTACCGAGTCGAGGAATCACGTTATGTTTAGCGGCCTTGAAAGCACGTTACGCGGCATCATCCGATCCGCCGCCCCCATTGTGATCGCTGGACAGGGCGAACTGATTACCGAACGCGCCGGGGTGATCAACCTGGCGCTGGACGGGACGATCATGCTTTCCGCCATGACCGCCCATGTGGTTGCCCGCGAAACCGGCAGCCTGCCTCAGGCGATCCTGGCGGCGATGCTGGTCGGGGCAGCGGTGGTTTTTGTGGTCGTCGTTTCAAGCATCGGCTTGCGGCTGAATCAAGTGGCGGTGGGTTTTGTTCTGACCGTTTTGTGCGCCGACCTCGCTATCTTTTTAGGAAAACCACACTTCAACCGGCCCGGCACAGAGATTCCCACCATGCCGATCCCCCTGCTCGAAGACATCCCGTTTTTCGGGCCGGTGTTGTTCCGGCATAACCTGTTGATCTATTTCAGCCTGATCCTGACACTGCTCGTGTGGTTCTATATCTACCGCACCCGGCCCGGCCTCACGCTGCGCAGCATCGGCGAACAGCCCGAAGCGGCCTTTGTACGCGGCACGCCCGTTAACCCGCTGCGGTATGCCTATGCGCTTCTCGGCGGGGCGCTGGTTGGGCTGGCTGGGGCGACGTATTCGCTCTCGGTCAAACTGGGCTGGAAAGAAGACCTCAGCGGCGAAGGCTGGATCGCGCTGGCGATTGTCATCTTCGGGTTGTGGGTTCCGTCGCGAGTCGCCCTGGGCGCCTATTTGATCGTCGGGCTGCGCTCTATTGCCATCGATCTGCAAGATTCTGATGTGATCGATCTCCCGGCGCAGATCGTCAATATGCTGCCCTGGTTCCTGATGATCTTAACCCTGTTGTTTGCTACCAGCGGCGCGCTGGAAAAGGTGGTCCGTTTTACCCCCGATCGGTTTAAACCCGCCGTCCGGCGGTTTTTACGTGCCGCGCCGCCTCGTGCGCTCGGCACAACGTTTGAAAAACACTGATGGGACAAGAAAGAATATCTTGTCATCTGGTATCGTTGATTGTTTACCAGATAATCACATCACATCCCGTTATTTTAAAAATCGGCGTTTTTTACAATAACGCCGAGTCTTATTGCAATCTTTTAAAATAACACAACTATCGGGAGATAACTGTTGTTATGAATGTGGAAGCTTTCAAAAACAGCCCAACGGGGACCGTCGTTCGCACGCCGACCCGTTACGATGCTTTTATCCCTAACCCATTACCTCCTCAACTTGAACCAATTGAGATGTCGCTTTTTCGACTGTCATCAGAAGCTGAGCGTGCTTTAGGGCAGCTTGGCGGTATTGGATATTTAGTTCCCAACCCCGACTTTCTTGTAATCCCTTATATCAACTTAGAAGCTGTCGCCAGCTCGCGCATCGAGGGTACGCAAGCCTCCCTATCAGAGCTATTCTACTTTGAAGCGGCCACAGAAAAACCACCGGTTTCAAACGACATTACAGAAGTGCGAAACTATGTTTTTGCGCTAAGTTATGGACTTGAACGGCTCAAAACTCTGCCGCTCAGTTTACGCCTGGTCCGCGAAATACATGAGCATCTTATGGTCGGAACTCGTGGCGGAACTCCAGATCGAACACCGGGGGAATTTCGGCGTTCGCAAAACTGGATCGGCCCCGCCGGGTGTAACTTGAATGATGCCACTTTTGTCCCTCCTCCCCCTGACGAACTGATGCGAGTTTTAGGCGAATGGGAGATTTTTTTGCATGATCGCCAAACACTGCCTTTGTTGATTCAATGTGCTTTAATACACTATCAGTTTGAAACTATTCACCCCTTTCTAGATGGAAACGGGCGCGTTGGTCGTCTGCTAATCACCTTGTTTTTATGCGAGCGAAAAGCCCTGCCGCACCCACTGCTGTATCTCAGTGCCTTCTTTGAAAAATACCGGGACGAATATTACGACCATCTGCTTGGCGTCAGTCGTGATGGAGATTGGAAAAGTTGGCTTGAGTTTTTCCTTAGAGGAATCATTGTTCAAAGTGAACATGCAATTCTGTCCGCCAAACGTATCATCGATCAAAGAGAGCAGTACCGCCAAAAACTGCAATCTGAAAAAGCATCAGCCAGTGTTCTGGCATTACTTGACCTAATTTTTACCAGTCCCTATCTAACTACGCAGCAGGTAGGAACGAAATTGAATGTGGTTTTCCGAACAGCACAATTGGCTATTGAAAAGCTAGAAAGAGCCGGGATTTTAGAAGAGATCACAGGACATCAGCGTAATCGCGTCTATTTTGCGCGTCAGTTGTTAGAATTATTGGCCGAAAATGAGCCGATCTATCGTCCCTCTTAATAGGAGTGAAGAAACTATGCAGGCATTGAAAGACCGTATCCGCGCTGAAGGGCGTTACATGGGAGACGGCATTCTAAAAATTGACAGCATCTTGAACCACCAAATTTATCCTGACCTGGCTGTGCAGATGGGACAGGAACTCGCCAATCGTTTCCGCGCTGAGCAGCCGACCCGCATCTTGACGGCTGAGGTGTCAGGGATCGCGCCCGCGCTGATGACCGCGATTGCGCTGAATGTGCCGATGGTCTATGCCCGCAAGCATAAACCGATCACCATGTCCGGCCCGATTTTTCTGGAAACGGCTCCCAGTGCCACACACGGCGGCGAAATCAGCCTGATGGTGGCGGCAGAATATCTGCCTGCCGGAGATCGCATATTGATCATCGATGACTTTTTGGCCTCTGGCAAAACGCTGTATTCGCTGGCGCGTATGGTCAACCAGGCGAAATGTACCCTGGTCGGGATCGGCGTCGTCGTGGAAAAAGCGTTCGCCGGAGGGCGCGAAAAGTTGGAGAAAAAATACGGCGTGCAGGTCGAGTCACTGGCGAGCATCACCTTTATTGATGAAGATCGAGTCGAATTTGCCGATGATCCGCCGCACGGCGTGGGGGTCTAAACTATGTCGCTTAAGAGCGGCGGAATCGTCATTCTGGATTACGGATCGCAGACCACCCAATTGATCGCCCGGCGGGTGCGTGAGTTAGGGGTATTTGCGGCGCTGGTTCCGTTTAATGCCACGCGCGAACAGGCCCACGAGGCGGCGCCGGACTATCGCGGGATCATCCTCTCTGGCAGCCCGTTCAGCGTCTATGAACCGGGCGCGCCCACCCTCTCCCCCTGGATATTAGACAGCGGCCTGCCCGTTTTGGGTATTTGTTACGGGATGCACCTGCTGACTCAACG
>JACRBK010000598.1 GCA_016234525.1 Chloroflexota bacterium | reverse complement strand
TCGGGCCGAGCATCGATTCGAGTCCCTGCTCCAATTCAGGCAGATAACGTTCTAACACGGCGGCAAAGATGGCGTCGCTGACGTCACCATCGTCGGTAGGCAGACCCATCAGGATATTATGCCGCAGCGTATCGCTGAACAGGCGCGGAACCTGGGGGGTATAGGCGCTGCGCAGCGGAATAAAAAAATCACCTGCGTCCTCGACTGGCTGCTGGTTCCACAAAATTTCTCCGCCGTCACGTGGCAGTAGGCCGAGCAGTACGCGCAGCAGCGTGGTTTTGCCGGAGCCGATGCGCCCGGTGATCACGACAAACGATCCACGTTCGAGTTGCAAATCGATGTCCGCGATCCCGTTTTCTGTGCCGGGATAACGATAATGCAGCCCACGCACTTCCAGGTTTTTCAGGGGATCGGTGTGAGCAGGGCGGGGAATCTCTGGCAGCGTGCCGTTCAAGTAAATCGGGCTGAATTCTACTAACGCTTCGTCGGGCGCGCCTTCCATCAGCCGGTACATACGCTCCACCGACACCCCGATCTGTTTGTAGCGGGCCAGCAGCAGCCCCACAAAAGCAGTGAGTTCGCTCACGAATTCAAGGTAAAAAGCGAACAACGCAAAATCGCCAACCGTGAAGGTTTCATCTTGCATCGCCTGACCGGCCATCAGCAAAATGACGCCGGTGCCGAGTGTCGCCGCGTTGCGGAAAATCGAATTCAGGACTTCGTTAAACAGGCGATCTTTGACCGAGACTTTACGCCGTTCGTCGTTGATCGCCTTAAAATATTCGACCACGCCATCTTCGGCAGTGGCCACCTTGACTGCCTGCACCGCCCCGAAAATTTCCCCGATAAAGCCGGTGACAATGCCGTTCCATTTACGGCTGGCACGGCGGTATTTTTCGATGCGAGTCATCGATGCATTGGCGATGATGCCCACCGCGATAAACGGCAAGACAGCCAGCAGCGTGATCTGGGCGTTGATGCTGATCATGACCGTGAAGGCCATCACGCCAAAAAAGACCATTCCCAGGATGTCATTCATCCACAGCGCGAAGAGTGGAATCTCAAACACATCACCGCGAAACCGGCTGATTGCTTCGCCGGGCGAATCCGGCAGGGCTTTTGCGCCGGGCCGCTTGAGGATATAACGCAGCAGGTTTTTGCGGAGCAGCGTCATTGTATGGACAAAAAATGGCACATTGGTCTGGATCAACCCCCAGACCGACATGATACGGACCACTTCGGTGACAAACAACAGCACCACCAGCGACCACAACCCAAAGGTTGCTTCACCGTTCCCGGTGAGGTTGTTAAAAAATTCGCGCATGATCAGGCCGGGAGCCTGCCAGAACAGATTAAGCACCAGCATCGACGCCAGGTTGATCAGCCAGAACCGCCGCCGGTAGACAATGAGACGCCAGACCACTTTCCAGGTAGGAATTGGCGGCTTGGGATCGTCGTAACCTTCGAGTCTAACTTCAGGGATACTCACACCAACACCTCCGAAAGGCCCGTTTGCAGCAGACTGTAAAATCGGGAGGATGGATCGTCGGCCAGCAGCGCGCGGTCGCCGTGTTCGGTGACACGCCCACCATCGAGAATCATGATCTCGTCGGCACGATGCACCGTCCCCAACCTGTGCGCGACGATGATCGCAGTACGGTTGCGCAGCAGTTTGTCGATGGTGCGTTCGATGACCTGCTCGGTGGCCGGGTCCAGTCGTGATGACGCTTCATCCAGAATAACCAGGCCGGGATCGTGCAGAAAGACACGCGCAAACGCGAGCAACTGCGCCTGCCCCGCCGACAGCCCGCGCCCGCCCGTTTCCAGGCGAGTGTCCAGACCTTTGGGCAGCGCGCGATACCAGTCGCCCAGTTCCAGGTCATCAATCACGGCTAAGATACGATCATCGGGGATATCGCGGTTAAAAAAGGTCAGGTTGTCACGCACACTGGCCTGAAATAACTGGACATCCTGTGTCACCATCGAAACGCGCCGCCGCAGGTCATACAGCCGGGGATCGCGCACATCTATTCCGTTGATCCGGACTGTGCCGGACGATATGTCGTAAAGCCGGAAGACCAGCCGGGTGATCGTGGTTTTGCCGCTGCCGGTGCGTCCTAACAGGCCCAACACGCGCCCCGGTTTCAGTTCAAAGTTCAGGTTTTCCAGCACCGGCTCGCCATCAACATAAGCGAACGTGACATCATCGAAGCGCAGCGTCAGCGGCCCAGTGGGGATTACCGCGCCGGGGCCATCAGTGATCTTGGGTTTGAAAGCGCGCAGGTCCGACAGGCGCTCGACGGCCGCCCCGATGTTTTGCAGACTCTCGACCTGTTGAGTCAGGTCGCGGATCGGGCGCGACATCAGGTTGGTATAGTACACGACCAGATAGGCCGTGCCGATAGTAAACACGCCGCTGCGATAGAGGTGATAACCACTCACAAACGCGATGGCGTAACCCGCCATCAAGGTCATACCTGCTACGCCGTGCACAACGACATGCCGGTTCCACGCTTTTTGCCAGCGCTGCAAGATGACCGTATGCAGTTTATACAGCCCATGCAGCACATAATCCACTGCGCCATTGGCGCGGATGTCTTCGGTGCCAGAGAGGCGTTCCTCTAAAAAGGCAAATAGATCGGCCTGACTCTCGCGCAGGGCTTTGTCATAGGGAACGGCGATGCTGCGCACCCGGTTCAGGCTGTAGAGTGCAGACAGGACAAAGGCGGTAAAACCCAGGCCCATCACCCAATTTTCGGTGAACAGCACGACCAGAATCCCTGCCATCAGCAGCATACTGCCGACGACACGGATCACCAACTGTGAGAAAAAGTTAGATAGTTCGGCGATGTCTCCGTCAATACGTTCGATCAGTTCGCCGGGGCTGTGTTCGTTATGAAAACTCATATCCAGCCGCAGGCAGTGCGCCGCCAGTTCGGCGCGCAGCGAATTCGTGGCGATCCAGGCCAGGTTTTCACCGACAAATGTGGCGCTGACGGCAAGCACCTGTTGGAACAGGGCTACCCCGATAAACGCCAGCGCGACCAGCACAAGCTGCGAACTTTCTTTGCCCGATGTGGCGGTGTCGATGAAATAACGCATCAACTGAGGGTTGGCGACCTGCAACCCGATGCTGCTCAGCAGCAGCACAGTCAGCAGTACAAAATAAGGTTTGTGGGATTGCAGATGATCCACCAGTAAATCCCAGTACCTTCGAAGCGGGATATTCTTCATTCAGGGTCGATCCTCTTTGGTTGATCAGTGATATAGATACTATACCTTACCACCGACTTCTTGTTTCAGTCGTTCAAAAAATTCGTTCATGTAAGCGTGGCGTTCGCGCGCAATAGCGCGGCCTGTGGCGGTTTGCATCCGGCTTTCGATGCGCGAAAGTTTGTAGACAAATTCGTGATGCGGGGTATGATTTTCGCCCCCACCAGGATAATCGGGCGGGACTTCGCCCCATAGTTTTTGGGCGGTCATGCCGCTGTAGGCATAGGCTCGCGCCACACCAATCGCGCCAATTGCGTCCAGTTTATCCGCGTCAAACACCACTTTGGCTTCAAGCGTTTGCGGCTCGATGCTGTTGCGGAAACGATGCGCGGCGATGGCATGGGCCACCGCTTCGATAAAATCCGGTGTTGGAGAAGGATCAAGCTGGCTCAAGATGTGCCGGGCGCGTTCGGCAGCAGCCAGGGCATGATCGACAGTTTCGGCGTTCAGGACGTGCGCTTGTTGATCTTCGTGTGCACGGTGGATGTCGTGCAGCAGTACAGCCGTCTCGACCACCCCCATATCGGCGCCTTCGGCCTGCCCAATCCGCTGGGCCAGGGCCAGAACACGCAGCACATGATCAAAATCGTGAACCGGGTCGCTGTTGTCGTAGAGTGTGCGGGCAAATTCGAGGGTGATCATCTGTACCTCCGCGTAAAATAAAGAACGGCAGATACAAAATGATCTGCCGTCAAGATTCTGGCGGAGAGGGCGGGATTCGAACCCGCGAAGCGGAGTTACCGCTTACACACTTTCCAGGCGTGCGCATTAAGCCAGACTATGCTACCTCTCCGTTAATGGTCATTAACCAGGGCAATTATAGCGGTGTGAGGGGGGCGGGTCAATAGACAACCCCAAACTTTATGGGCATTGGATCGGGCGCGCCGGTTTGCCCTTAATATTCACGTGCATTCCCAGATAGGGCGACGGATCGAGCGTGTTTTTGATCCTCGCCTCATTTTTGAACGAGCCGTCCGGCTCACTTTTTACGACGCTAAAATGCACATGCAGGCCGACCGGGGCGAGGCTGTTGCCGGAATATTCACCTTGATAACCTAACAGGGTTCCCTGCTCGACCCAGACTTCATTCGTGCCTGGGGGAAATGTCTCGGCTACATACGATGTTTTTCCATCCCGCGAGGCCATGTGGGTGTAGTAAGTCCAGATCGTGCGCCCCGGTTGGAGCGGATCATCGTGGCGGATGATGACCGTCGCTTTCCAGTCGGGCAGACGGGTGAGCGCGCCATCATAGGCGGCTACGACGGGCACACTGCCCGCCGCGCCATCACCAAAAATATCGATCCCACTGTGCCGCCGGAAAAAATTGTATGGTAAGCCGGGATCGTTCCATAACAGGCCGATTAGCCCGTTAGAAGGCAAGAGAAACGGCGCGCCGGGGCAGGGTTCGCGGCGGGTGGTGGTGAGGTCGGCGCGATGGGCAGGATCATCGAACCATTGGCCGATGTAATCATTACTATCGGTCAGCGATTGGCTGTAGAGAACCAGCGCAGCAATACCGCTGCCCGCTGTTCCCAGCATCCCCGCCAGCACGATTGAACCTTGTTTCCACCATGCCAGCTTGCGCCAGCGTTGAAATAGTCGTGAGAGCATAGAAGTCGTTAGTTGTTAGTTGTTAGTTTGTGGTGAGCGCAAAATAATCAGCAAGGTTTTACTAAGAACTAAAAACTAAAAACCAAAAATCACAAACTAAGCGCCAAAGCCCCTATTTTACAAACCCGTGTTTGCCCAGCCAGTCTTCCAGCGTGGCTTCGCCGGGTTCGGTAATCATGGTGCCGCGATCAATGCCGCGTGGGCTGTCGCTGAGCAGCGGGGCCGGGGCTTCATAGGGCAGGTCTTCACCCAACCGGGCCACAACGATGGTGGGAACCGATTTGAAGCCAGTCCAATCAATCACGCGCTGTTCGGCGGCGGCATCTTTGTCGATAAAGACTTCACGGTAAGAGACATTCAGGCGCTCGAACACACGCTTGGCAGTGCGAACATAAGGGCAGGGGACAGTGCGGCTGTACATTACGATTTCGTGTTCCATAAGGCTCCTCTTTTTTTACAAACTGATTAGGTACTTAAGGGGTCAGGGTGGGCGTGATTTGCCCATACAGTTCAGGGTGCAAAAAACACCTGATCCCATTGGATACTCCCTGCGCCACTAAATCCTGGCGCTGGGTGAGTATTTCACGATTGAGGCGCATAAAACCAAGCTCGATAATGGCGGTCGGTGTGTCCTGCGATACTTCGTCAAAGTTGTGATATTCGGTCATATCGTAGGTCAGGCCGGAATGATGCGGCAGCGCGGTCGTAGCGCCATATTGGGTGATCAGACAATTGAGCAAATATTCGTCCTTGCCGCGTGTACTCTGGCGCGCCAGGGCAGCCGCTACGGCATACCCTGAACCGCCCTCGCCATAATCGCGGCAGTCATTGGTATGGATGGATACCAACACATCGGCATCATAATTCGCCAGTATGGGATCAAATTCTTGCAGCAGATCGACCGTATAGCCTTCGCGCCGCAGCGCGGCGACCACGCCCCGCGCTACCGATTCGTTGATCGAAAGTTCGGTCAGGCCGTCGTCACAGACCGCGCCCGGATCGAAATCGAAGTTAGGGTCTTGCGGCGTGCCGCTGTGTCCGGCGATCACACCTATCCGAATTTCGCGTGTTTCAGTCGGTAGCGGTGAGGGCTGGATGCTGATCACATGCTGCGTGGCCTGGACTTGATTCAGTCCGGCGCGGAATTCATCGGTAAAAAAGGTAGGGCGGGTCCATAGCGAAAAAATAGTGGAGACCAGCACCGCTGTGAGCGTGACCACCACGACCGTGCGCAGCGCGATCCACCAATTCGGCAGCCCGGACGACGATGGGCGGGGCGGTTGAGATCGCGCGCGGGGCGGGCGTGGACTGCCTGAGGCCGGTCCGGTTGATCGGCGCGCCGGGTGAGACGGGGCAGGCGGCAGTGCCATGTAACTGTGTTCGGCGGCCTCTTCGGACGACAGATCATCCAGTGCGCCGGTATCCACCGTCCACACGGCAAAATCATCATCCCTGAGAGAACCAGCATCCACCCTGTCTGACTGCGCCGGGGTCCGGCGGGCAGGGGGGGAAGGGTTCACCGGAGAATAATCACGATCCGTATCGTCTGCCATGAAGCCTTTTTGATCATCGTTCAAACTGTCACGATACAACACCCTGATCTTATCGCAAGGCCGGGCAAAACGAAACCCCACAAAAAGGTATCGGTTCACCTGCCAATTGATACCCCAAAAGACACCGCGCCAGGGTTCACCCTGGCGCGGCGGGAATAGCAACCTTTGGAATTAAAAAGGCGGTTATTTGCGATCAAACACGGCACGGTTGCGCACGTTGTCGAAACGCTGTTTGGTCAGCGCGTTGATCACCGCGTTGGCCGCTTCAACCCCAACAGCTTCCTGCGCTTCATTGGTGCTGGCTCCCAGATGAGGGGTATAGACGACGTTTTCCAGGCCAAGCAGCGGGTTGTCTGCGGCGGGGGGTTCAACGTCGTACACATCAATCGCCGCTCCGCCCACTTTGCCGCTCTTGAGCGCTGCCGCAAGATCCGCATTGTTGATCAGGCCGCCGCGCGCCGCATTGATGATCAGCACGCCGTCTTTCATACGGGCGATATTCGCTGCATTGATGATGCCGCGTGTCTGATCATTGACGACCGCATGAAGCGAGAGGATGTCGGCCCGCTCAAACAGGTCTTCAACTCGAGGGACCAGCGATAGACCCAGATGACGGGCGATCTCTTCGGGAACAAACGGATCGTAGGCGATTTCATTCAGGCCGAGGCAGGTCGCACGTTCGGCCAGCGCGCGTCCCACGCGCCCAAAACCGAGGATACCGAGCGTTTTACCGTAAAGCTGCGTACCGGTGAATTTTTTACGTTCCCACTCGCCTGCGCGCACCGAACGATCCGCCGCCGGGATGTGGCGGCACAGCGCCAAAATCAGCGCCAGGGCATGTTCGGCGGTGGAAATGGTGTTTGATTCCGGCGTATTCATCACAATGACGCCGTGCGCGGTGGCGGCGCTCAGGTCAATGTTATCGACACCAACCCCGGCCCGTACCACCACTTTGAGGGCCTGGGCTTTATCCAGCAGTTCGGCGTCCACTTTAGTATCACTGCGGATGATCAGCGCATGGGCGGTCAACGCTGCCGCCAGTGTGTCATTGCGGGACATTTTGCCCGGCGCGACCACTTCGATTTCCGGGTTGGCGCGCAGCGCTTCCAGCCCAGCTTTATTCAGATTATCGGGAACAAGTACCTGGTAGGTCATGGCTCAGGCTCCTAAAGCGTCTTAAGATAGTCGTCCATATTGGCGGTCAGGGTTTCGAGATGATGCGGCTGAGTATCGCCCATGTGCGCGATACGGAATGTCTTATCTTTGACCTTGCCGTACCCATTCGAGATCATCATGCCGCGTGCCTTGAGGAACTTATTCATGGCGGCGATGTCAATGCCTCTGGTGTTTTCGATAGTGGCGACGGTGGGCGAGTGGTAACCTTCTTCAGAGAACATCTTAAACCCGGCGCGCTTGGCCCAGTTCTGCACAATCGCAGCCATTTTTTCGTGACGCGCGAACCGGGCTTCCAGCCCTTCCGCCAGCATGGTGTCAAGCTGTTTGTCGGCGGCGTACATCAATGAGATCGGCGGGGTGGAAGGCGTGTTGTTTTTCTGATGATGTTTGTCGATCTCGACGACGTCGAAATAATACCCACGATTCTTGACCTGTTTGGCGCGTTCCAACACAGCTGGCGAGACGGCTCCGAACGCCATGCCGGGCGGCAGGGCAAACGCTTTTTGGGTGCTGGTCAGGCAGATATCAATACCCAAGGCATCAACATCCACCTTCGCCCCGGCATAGATGCTTACCACATCCACCAGGAACAGGGTTTCGGGATATTGTTCGAGAATTTTGGCATAGGCTTCAACGGGATTGCGCACGCCGGTGCTGGTTTCGTTCATCACGCACGCTACCGCGTCATATTTTTCTTTTTGCAGAGCTTCGGCCAGTTGCTCCGGTTTATTGGCTTTACCCCATTCCACCGCGAGAACGTCGGCCTGTTTACCGTTCAGTTCGCTGACTTCGGCCCAGCGTTCGCTAAAAGCGCCGCAGGTCAGGTGTAAGATTTTCGCGCCATCGCGCACCGTACAGCGCGACGCTGATTCCCAGATACCCGTACCCGACGAGGTATAGAGATAGACCGGGTTCTTGGTATAGAACGTTTGCTGAAGTTTGGGCTGCATCCGACCATAGAGCGCGGCGAAGTCGCCGGAACGATGACCGATCATCCATTCGGCCTGCGCCTCCAAGATTTCTTCTCGCACTTCAACCGGGCCTGGGATAAACAGCATCACGTGTTCGGCTTTTTGAGGTGACATATTGAAAATCCTCCTGATACTGGGTTAGTAGCTTCACCCAACGGACTTAGGATTTGACCTGAGCCATCTGCGTTTTTAGTTCAATAATGGGCGTGACCGGAGTCGGATCGGCTCCATAGGCCATCGCCACATAAAAACTCGCGTAATCGCCGTGTTGAATGGCATGGCACATTTGCGCCAGCGCACTCTGGCCTTTTGGAACAAACTTGTCAGCCATGATGCCGTGCTGCAAGAAGAGATTGTAAGTCAGATCGTGGCGGAGTTTTACCCGCGGGTGATCATACTGGGGTGAGGTGATGAACAGGCCCAGCATGTTGGGAATACGCGCTTTGGGGAATTCGATGCCGACAATCGCGTTATGGTTGGCTTCGGGCATCGGCTCATACTGCGCCCAGGCTTTGGCGTTTTCGTTGAGCTGCCCTTTCCACCGCCGGGCGACCGGCTCGAACATCCCGCCGCCATACACCACCGGAATGCGATCTATCCATTGCCCGGCATCACGTTTGGCAGGGTTGCGCGGCGCGGGATTGTTCGCCCCATAGATAACACGCTGTTCGCGCATCAAAGCCACTGCTTCGCGCAAAGAAGCTTCGAGGTCCGGGGCCAGGTTCAGCCGGTGGGCCAGCCCGATCAACAGGCCAAAACTCCAGCCGAGCGCGGCGCGGGGTTGGCTGCGATATTCAAACGGCCACAGCGGGTAACCGTGCCGCTGGGCATGATCGGCCAGCGCGCCGCCGGTTGAGATTCCCAACATACGCACCCCGCGCGAGACAGCCTGATCGGTGGCGGTGAGAGTCTCTTCGGTCCCGCCCGAAAAACTGCTGGCGATGACCAGTGTATCCGAACCGCTGATCCAGGCAGGCAGTTCATAACCACGCACCACGATCAACGGTACAGGAGAAGTACGGCTGATCAGCGCCGCGATCAGATCGCCCCCAATAGCAGAGCCACCCATTCCGGTCAGAACGATTTGTTTAGGTTGGCGGTGGGTTTCGGGGAGAGGGAGGGTTTGAGAGAGGTTCCAGGCGTTTTCGAACTGATCCGGCAGGGCGTCGATATGCGCGAGCATCCGGTCAGGGTCAGTTGTTTGAATACGTTGTAAGTCGTCAAGATCAAAGTACTCGTCCATGTGTCCTCAGGGATTCGTGAAAAATTTCTTTTATGTTAAACCGCAAAATACGCCAGCGAACTTGAATTGTTCAAGGTGAGCTGCAAAGGGGCTGCGACGGTTTACCTTGATAACGGCGCGAATTGTACCGCCAACGCTGCCATTTTGCCTATATTAAAAGCACAAATTGGAACGCTGTGTCTGGTGATTCTAACCAAATCCAGGGGTAGAAGAGGCGCTGAAAAACGAGTTTGGGAAACAAATTAACAAAAAACTTGACAAAAAGCACGAAGTGTTCATATAATCAGATCATATCTGGGAGCGCTCCCAGATTGAACACACAGACTTTGCGAGACTTAACATGAACGTGAGCACCAATTCCAACCCCAGGTCTATGAATCTGGAAGACATCGCCGCCAGAGCGGGTGTTTCACGGTCTACTGTATCGCGGGTCATTAACAACGAACCCTATGTGAGCGAAAAAACGCGCGAGCGGGTGTTAGCCATCATTGAGCAAGAGGGATTTATCCCCAACCCGGCGGCGCGCGCCCTGGTCACTCAACATACCCAGGTGATCGGCGTGGTGATCCCACGCACACCGACAGTCGTTTTTGAAGATGCTTTTTACTTTCCGACCCTGCTGCAAGGGGTATCAGCCGCCACTCACCAACGCGATTACGCGATGCTGCTGTGGTTAGGGCAGGCGGGTGAAGATGATGAACGGCTTTACCGACAGATCGAGCGCAATCGGCTGATGGATGGCTTGATCATCGCTTCGGCACCAAGCAACGACCCGCTGATTTCGCACTTTTTGAACACGTCGCTGCCGTTTGTGCTGGTGGAGCGCCCCGGCCACGATTACGACCGGATCAGTTATGTTAGCATTGATAACCTGAACGCCTCTTTAGAACTGGTCACTCACTTGATCAATTTGGGGCGGCGGCGAATTGCTACGGTCACCGGGGACCTGACGATCCCGGATGGGCGTGACCGGCTCGACGGTTACAAACGGGCGCTGCAAATAGCCGGACTGCCTGTTGATGAACGTCTGATCGTTGAAGGGAATTTTTCGCAACGGTCAGGGTATGAAGGCACTCAGGCTCTTTTACAGCAGAAAATAGATGCAATCGTCGCTTCCAGCGACATCACTGCACGCGGGGTGCTGCAAGCGCTGCATGAAGCGGAGATACGTGTGCCGGAAGATGTCGCAGTAGTGGGTTTTGACGATCTGCCAACGGCGGCGCAGGTAATCCCGCCGCTCACGACTGTTCACCAGCCGATTGAAGAACGTGGGCGGCTTGCCGCCGGGCTGTTGATCGATCTGGTCGAAGGCAAGCTCGAAGGGCCGCAGCAAATCCTTCTGCCTACCGAATTGGTAATTCGCCAGTCGTGTGGCGCGGCACTTAGTTAACACTCAGGCTGCGCTCAAAATGAACAAAACGCTATTTGACAGTCTGAACAGACCGGTATAAAATGAAAATGTTCACTGAACATTTTTGAGCAATTCAAAGATTAGCTAAAGATTCTTGTTGCAGGACTAATGTTTTCAATGGCAAAGACGCGCGTTTCTATTCGCGATGTAGCGAAATTAGCCGAGGTTTCTTTGGGGACTGCTTCTCAGGCGTTGAGCAATAAGCCTGGAGTAGCTCCGCAAACCCGTGCGCGTGTTATGACTGCGGCGACCCAACTGGGTTACCAACAGCAAGTTCGTATCACTTCCCCGCTGTCCAAACAGTTAGTCACCGTCGGCTTGGTTCTGCGCAAAAACTTAGAAGAATCCCTGAGCATCAATCCCTTCTATTCGTATGTGTTGGCGGGCGCCGAGCGTGAATGCCAGCGTCAGGGATTGAGCCTGATGTATACCACCCTGGAAGTTGATGATTTAAACCGCGCGTTAGACTGGCCGCCGATGTTGACGACGCAGCGTGTCGATGGTGTGCTGGTCGTGGGCGCCTTCCTTGAGGAAACCATCAGCCAAATCGGGCGGCAGTCGGGCGCAATCGTCGTGTTAGTGGATGGTTATTCTACGGAACAGCGATTTGACAGTATAGTGACCGACAATCTTAACGGCGCTTATACGGCAGTTAAATATTTGATCGAAAATGGCCACCGCCATATCGGGTTGGTCGGCAGTCTGCCCGACGCTTATCCCAGCATCCGCGAACGCCGCAAGGGATATTCCCGCGCCTTAAAACACCACGACATCAGCGAAAGTTATATCGAAGACAGCCCCCTGCTGCGTGAAGCCGTTTATGAATCCACGCAGCGGTTACTGCGCCGCGCACCTCAGATCACGGCCCTGTTTGCCTGCAACGATAACGTAGCCGTAGCGGCAATGTCGGCGGCGGTTGAATTGGGGCGGCGTATCCCGGATGACCTGTCCATCATCGGTTTTGATAATATTGACCTGACACAAGAAGTAACCCCGCCCTTGACGACCATACACGTAGACAAAACCCTGATGGGCGTGTTGGCCGTGCGGCGGCTGCGCGAAAGGGCCGAATATCCCGACCAGGTAGCCATGACCACCACACTCAGTACACAGTTGATCATTCGTGGTTCGGTTCGTTCTCTGGTTACCTGATTTTTGTTCTTCCTATCTGTTATTAAGTTCCCGTTATGGGAATGAGCTGTTGAAGTAGGAGGTAAAAAAGACAGCGAATCATATAAGCAGTGTCCACCCATCGTTTTGTTGTTTTACGCATCGTCAGAAAGTTTTAAATCTCGGAGGAAAGAACCACATGTCTCGTAAACTGTTGCGGTTAGTCCCGATTATGTTAATTGTTGTCGTCGTGTTGGGAGCGCTCCCAGCCTCGACCAGCGCGCGTGAATCCATCACCGTGACCTGGTTCATCGGCCTCGGCACGGGCGGCCAGCCTGCGCAGCTCGAAGCAGAACAAAAAGTCGTTGACGATTTCAACGCCTCGCAGGACGCGATCAAATTGGAAATCATCGTGGCCGAAAACTCGGTCGCTCCCGATACCCTCAGCACCCTGATCGCTTCGGGCCAGGCCCCGGACATCGTCGGCCCGGTCGGTGGTGATGGCGCGAATCGTTTCTATGGCAGCTGGCTTGACCTCCAACCCCTGGTGGATTCGA
>JACRBK010000597.1 GCA_016234525.1 Chloroflexota bacterium | reverse complement strand
TCCGATAACAGCCCATATGATCTATTCGTGATGAATATTGATGGAACCAGTTTGATCAATTTGACAGATACGGCGGAGATTGACGAGCGGTATCCCACCTGGTCGCCGGATGGCTCACAACTCGCGTTCCAGCGTAATGCTGACAATGATTTTGATCTGTACGCAATAAATGGAGATGGAACCAATTTACGCGCCTTAACGAACAATGACGCGGACGATCTTGGGCCGGATTGGTCGCCGGATGGCACACAGATCGTTTTTCACACGGATATTTGGGGCGCAGCTGAGGACTATGATATTGCTGTGCTAGACCTGTCCTCACTTCAGGTGCGCCGCCTGACCGATGACAACGCGACAAATTCTTTCCCCACCTGGTCACCGGATGGGACGTTGATTGCTTATAATGCCATCAATTCAGCCGGAACCGTCAATATTTTCGTCATGAGCGGCGACGGCGGCGGAATCCGGCAGCTTACCCACGCTACCAATCGCAGCGCCTTTCCTGACTGGTCACCCGACGGCAGTGAAATCGTCTATCAAAATGGACCGCATGAGACATCCGCGATCTATATCATTCCGGCAGAAGGCGGAACACCGCGCGCGATCAGCGATGCACAGTCAGATTTTATGCCCGACTGGCAGCCGTAAAACGGCTATCAGCTTTCAGCAAAAAACAGGGGCGCGATTTGCGCCCCTACAAGTTTCGTTATGTTACCGCCGATTTTCGCGTATTAGCCGAAATTATTTTCACCGGAAGGCGTCCCCGTGGGGACAGGCGGCCCGGCTTCGATCTCTGCTTCTGAGCCCCCATAAACACAGGCATTGTATGCGGCCCCGATTTCGACTCGATAATCGACAGTCCGGTTCGGATCAGGTTGGGCAATTACCTGGGTATCGCTCACACGCAGCACGCGCTTGAGATCATCTAGGGCGCTGCCTTTAGATTGTCCCGTGTAATCATAAATCACAGTGAGATCAAGCGGGTGATCAATCGTCGTGTTCACGATTCGGGCGGCGAAACCTTCCCAGGCCAAACGATCGGCTGACACTGTCGCAAAACCCAGGCCATAAGCTGAGGCGTCAATCACATCGACCAGGACAGCCTGGCGGCCCAACCGGTTGCTGGTGGGCGGAGTCAGGAAGTCTTGAATCAGCGGAACCAGTGTATTACGATCTGGCAGCACCACATCACGTTTATCATCCGGTGTGATGAACGGAATATAATGCACGCCGCGTTCGCCGCTGTAACGGGCAATATTATTCATATCCAGGCTGACCGCCAACGGGATCAAACCCAACACATCCGTGAGAGACATATCGGTTTCGACCACCTGAACAGCTTCCGGCCATAATTCTGTGACCTGAGCAAACAAACCCTGCTGACGCGCTTGATACCACATGGCGCGCAGCACGTCCATTTGCCGCCGCCCGCGATCTAGATCGCTGGTGGTTTTTCGGCTGCGCACATACCACAGAGACATATAGGGTGTGAGGCTCTGACGGCCAATCGGAAGGGTATAATATTCCCAGTTATCTTCGACCGTCTGGTCAAGTTCAGGCGAAATCAGCCGCCAGTCGGCGATGGCGCAGTCTACGCTGACCTCTAACCCACCCAATTCTTCTACGATCTGCATAAAACCATCAAAGTCAACCCGCGCATAATGATCAATCTCGATGCCCAGGTTATACAGGATGGTTTCTTTCATCAACCCAAATCCACCGCCAGGATAATCGTTGGATTCACCCAGCGCATAAGCCATATTGATACGATCCATCGTGTGGTTGGGGATATAAACGAACAGGTCGCGCGGCAGATGCCACATCGCCACCGAACCGGCTTTTTTGTTGACCGATACCAGGATAATCACGTCGGTATGGCCCACACCGCCGCCTGTCGTATCGCTGCCCAACAGCAAAAAGTTCAGAATATCAGGGTCGTTTTCCAACAACGGCACACGCGGCGGAATCTCGACCACCGGGGTGAGATAGGGGACGGCATAGGTTCCTTGAATTACATAGGTCGCGGTGGGAGGAATCGTTACAGTAAAGGTGGGGGTCGGCGTAAAGGTGATCGTTGGCGAAGGAGTCGCTGTCGGCAGCGGGGTCTGAGTAGTCGTGTTCGTCACCGTAAATGTCGGCGTGATAGAGGGACGCGGTGTATTCGTCGGCAGCGCGGTGGCCTGCGCAGTGACAGAGGGACGCGGCGTATTCGTCGGGATCAGTGTCACAGTGGGAGACAGGGTGGCGGTGGGCGTTTCTGTCGGCAGTGGGGTTCTTGATGGTAATTCTGTCAGCGTAGAAGATGGAGTTAATGACGGCGTTTCGGCAATGAAAAGTTCCGCCTGCACGATTGTCGCTGCTGGCGGCTGCGTAATGGATGGAATCACCGGCTCTGTGGTCGGCGATGCTATTTCCACTGTCGAGAACGGCGCGTCCAGGGTGATCGCGGCAAGCCGGACGGAAAGTGCCGTCGCTGTACCAACAATTACTTTATCACGCTGTTCGCGCAAATCCTGCGCCTCAACCTTATCCAGAATACCATTTGCCGCATACACCATATACGCCACTGCTCCCAGCAGCACCGCGACAATCACCGCGCCGCTGAGCAGCATCCGAGCTAAACGCCATCCCAAACGCATAACAACCTCGTCTATTCACTACAATGACAACACAAGCGGCCAAGTATACCACGTCAAGTTTATCTAACAACGAGTACGGCTGCCCTACGTCCCAGCTACGCTCGGCTCACTATTTTCTTTCAGGAACCCAAAGACGTGTTAAAATCGCGGGGCGATCCTATTATGCTAACGATTGAGCAGCCCGTGACCCAACCAACACTTTTTCAACCTAAAATTGCCGTGATTGCGGCCTATAACGAAGACCGTTTTATCGGCAGCGTGGTGTTAAAAACCCGGCATTACGTGGATCATGTGATTGTGGTGGACGATGGTTCAACTGATCAGACTGCGCCGCTAGCCGAAGAAGCGGGCGCAATGGTCATCCGCCACGAGGGAAATCGCGGCAAAGCCGAGGCGATTAATACCGGGCTGGAACGCGCGCGCAGCCTCGATGCGGCAGTGGTGATCTTGATTGACGCAGACGGCCAGCACGACCCGGCTGAAATCCCAGCCTTGATCGCGCCGGTAGAGAGTCAGCAGGCCGATGTGGTGGTCGGATCGCGCTTTTTGGGAGTTAAGAGCGAGATTCCGCGCTGGCGCATTTTGGGTCAGCACGCGCTGACCGTCGCCACCAATGTGGCATCAGGGGTCACGATCTCCGACTCGCAAAGCGGTTTTCGCGCCCTGTCACGCAAGGCACTGCAAGCCTTTTCTTTCCGTCCTGAAGGCGGCTTCTCGATTGAATCAGAGATGCAGTTTCTCGTCCAGCAGCACAAGCTCAATATCGAAGAAGTGCCGGTGACGATGACTTATGAGGAAGGCCCTAAACGCAATCCGTTTAAGCATGGCTGGCAGGTATTAAATGGAATCATTGCCCTGGTCAGCCAACACCGCCCGCTGTTCTTTTTCGGCGTCCCCGGCATGATTATCTTGCTGCTGGGCATCGCGTTAGGCATCGCCGTGATAGAGATATATAATGCCCATCAAGAACTCGCTACCGGCTATGCCTTGATCAGTGTACTGCTGGCGATTGTCGGCGTTCAGATGTTGTTTACGGGGATCATTCTACACTCAATACGGGCGCTTATTGCAGATAATCTGCGCACATGACCAGAACGCCGCAAGGAGCGCCGTCACCAGCCGAATAGAGGAACCATGCCCACGATTATTCTGCGGCACGTGACCAAACGGTACGAAGGGACAAGACGCGCCCCGGAAAAAGACGAGACAAACAAAGGGTCCGAGACTGTCGAACAAGTTTATGCTCTGAACGACCTCTCCCTGCTCATTCGGAACGGCGAGACTTTGGGCATTCTGGGACCGTCAGGCTGCGGCAAGACCACGCTGCTCAAAATAATCGCCGGGGTTCTACCCCCCGACTCTGGCGAGGTTTTTTATGACAATGTATCCCTCAAAGATATTCCTGCCGGGGAGCGGGGAATCGGCATGGTTTTTCAAAACTACGCCCTGTATCCCCACATGGAAGCCTGGCTCAATATTGGGTTTTATGATGTGATCCACAAACAGCCGGAGAAAATTCCCGAACGAATCGAACACATCGTCAAAGTGATGGGCGTTGACCTCAAACACCTGCTCAGCCGCAAACCCCCGACGCTTTCCGGCGGAGAACAGCAGCGAGTCGCCGTCGCGCGCTGTCTGGCACGCGATCCCAAAGTTTTTTTGTTCGACGAACCTCTTTCCAGCCTGGACGCCCGGCTGCGCGTCGAGACTCGGCTGCAACTACACCGTCTGCTGCGCCACTATCAGATCACATCAGTTTATGTCACCCACGATCAGACTGAGGCGATGGCCCTGGCACATCGCATCGCCATCATGCGCGACGGTAAGATCGAGCAGATCGGGACCGTGCAAGCATTGTATGAGACCCCAGTCAGCGCGTTTGTCGCCCAGTTTTTTGGAACCCCGCCGATGAATCTATTTGAAGGCTGGATCATGCAGGATCATTGGGAAGGACGTAGTTTTGACGTCAGCCCGATCCGGCCAGGGCTAACCTCCGGTCAGGGAGTATGGCTGGGCATCCGGCCTGAGCATGTCGAAATCGTGGAAAGCGGCATAGCGGCAAAAGTAGATTTTGTGGAGCCGATCTTGACTCAACAGCGCCAGTTAGTCTATCTCAAGATCGGCAGCCAGTCGTGCATCGCCGCCGCTGGCCTGGAGCATTCCTTCGAGATTGGACAGACGATTCATTTGCATTTTCCTACTGAACGGCTGTATCTCTTTGATAAAAAGACAGACGCGCGTATAGGCTGATCGGCCCATTGGCTAAAAAATGTAAATCAGATTAGCATGTAGATGTGTAAATTTCGGCTATACTAAACACGTAGACGGGCAAGAGTATTTATCAGTTCGGCGCAAATAACGCCGGAATTCCAGGAGGGGAAAAGGTATGATACGCTGCGTTCGAGTAGCAGTTCTCGCAGGTCTTATCCTGAGCATGATCGTTTCTATGCTGGCTCTGACAGCAGCTCCCGCCCTGGCACAAGGCGGCAACACGGTGACTGTTAACACCGGCGCGGCGCATGTCCGCAGCGGGCCATCGCTGCACACGACAGCATTAGGCAGCGTCAGCGGGGGTACAGTACTTCCAGTCACCGGGCGCAGCACAAACAGCGGATGGTGGCGTGTTACCTCGTCATTTGGCACGGGATGGGTCAGCGCAGAGTTAGTCATTTTTAGCGGCGTGTTGAATACTGTGCCGGTGGTGAACCAACCAGCAGGCACTTATGAAGCGCCCACGGTCATCGTGGATCGGTTCCCGGCGACGGTATACCGCAATCCTAACGCGGACTCATTTATAGTCGGCATTTCGCCCACAGGCGCCGTGCTCACCGTGATGGGACGTTCAATCGATGGCAACTGGTGGCAGGTTCAGACTCCGCTGGGCGCAGGTTGGGTCAACGCGGGTGAAGTCGCTTTCCGGGGTGAAGAAACCCTGGTAGAGCGAGTCGGCGATCCCGGACCGTCATTCGATGGCCCGACGATCCGCGTCAATGCGGATGTGGTCGTAACCACTCAACCGGGTGGCGGCGATGTGATTGCTACTCTGGCGGCAGGTACGGCTGTTCCTGCGACAGGGCGCAATGCTGATAATACCTGGTGGCAGGTGACTGGCGTCTTCGGCATCGGCTGGATTCCGGTGAGTGCTGTCAGCCTCGCGGGAGCCTCGGATTATATTCGGATCGTGTCAGACACAGGCGTAGATGGACCGGTGTATACCGGGGCGGCTTTTGCGACCGCTGTTGTGGAAGTAGAACGAAAAGTCGCCTATGCCGAGGGCGGTTTCAGCAGCGCCCCCATGTGGGCCGCC
>JACRBK010000589.1 GCA_016234525.1 Chloroflexota bacterium | reverse complement strand
GAAGCTCTGATCACCGACATTCCCGAAGAAAAGGCTGCGCCTGTTCCTCAGATGCCGGAATACTAGACCGGTTCGGTATGAACATTTACGGCCTCCCTCGTGGAGGCCGTTTTTGTTTCTCGCGGCGTGTGGCGGATCGGGAGTGGCAACCTGTCTCCAATAGGGTAAACTCAAGTGCGCAGTCTTGGTTCTGTCGGTGGGATGTCGGGGACAATCAGCGCACATGAGCTACATTGCTATTGGCACAATCATCGGCGGTTATCAAATTCTCGAAGAGGTTGGTCAGGGCGGCATGGCAGCGGTTTACCGCGCCCATCAACTTTCGATGAACCGGGATGTTGCCCTAAAAATTCTTCCTCCCCAGTTTTTGCATCAGGCATCGTCGCTGGACCGTTTTAAACAAGAGGCCAGCATCGTTGCCCGCTTGGAACACCGCGCCATTGTGCCAGTTCATGATTATGGCGAATATGATGGAATCCCCTATATTGTGATGCGGTATATGGATGGCGGTTCAGTCGATGATCTGCTGGCAAAAGGTTCTATTCTCCCGGATCACACTTTGCGTATTTTAGAACAGATCGCCCCGGCGTTAGATTATGCTCACCGCGAAAATGTGCTGCACCGCGATCTGAAACCCAGCAATATCCTGCTCGATTCTAATGGTGACGCCTACGTCACCGATTTTGGGATCGCGCGTATTTTGAGTACGAATGCTAAACCGCTCACGACCAGCGGAGTAGTAGGCACACCGTCGTATATGTCGCCCGAACAGGCCCAGGGACATGATCTGGACGGGCGCAGCGATGTGTATGCGCTGGGTGTGGTCGTATTCGAAATGTTGGCCGGCGTGCGGCCCTTTGAAGGTGAAACGCCCTACACGGTAGCGGTCAAGCATGTCACTGAGCCGCCACCATCACCCTGTGAACTCAATCCCAATTTGCCGCGCTCGGTAGAGCCGGTGCTGTTTAAAGCATTACAGAAAAATCGCACATTGCGTTATCAGACCGCGAGCGAATTAGGCGCAGCGCTACGTTCGGCGTTAGCTCAACCGGCGGCTCAGCCCGTGGGCATGATCCAGACCGAACCTTCTTTAAACGAAAAACTCAAGGCAGAAGCGGCGCTGCGCAGCCGGGAACCGGTGCTGTCTGCCACGCCGCCGCCGATAATGGCTCCCCCGCTGGAAATCCGCCCATCTTCGCCGCAGATTCAGGTCATGACTCCCTATGACCCTTCGATCCCACAGCCCTATGCCACCGGGTCGTGGTCACGACCGCGCCGCCGTCCTAAAAAAGCGGCCTGGTCGTCCTGGATGGTGTGGACTACGACCGCTTTTTTGATCGGGAGTGTAGTGTTAGCAGTGTTGGCTGGCGGTGTTTATGTACTGCTCAATGATACACCAACGTCAAATTCTCAGGTCGAGGATTATCACGCGACGGCAGTATATAAGTTGACCGCCACCGGGCAAGCCGCCCAACAAACTCAAGATCAGGCAGAGCCTACCCGGCTTGTTCCTGTTGTTGTGCCAACAGAACTGCCAACGCATGTGCCTACGCTGACCCCCTGGCCGGTGCTGCCCACACCCATAACGCCTTAACCCATCTGAAATGAAACCGGGGACTCAGTATGACGAGTCCCCAGCAGCTTGTTTTATCTGCGAGAATTACCAGCCACGTTTCTTCGACGCCGCCATTTTGATCGCGCCTAACAACCGTTCCAGGCCCACCGACACGCTGCCTTCGGGCAGGTGGAAGCGGATCACGCGGCGCTTTTTCGCTTGCAGCGCTTCAAGATCGCCCTGGGCCTGGGCGCGTTTGAGCAGCATGAAATCATACGGATCACCGGGAACCGGAACCTGCTCATAGTTATCCACGGTGATCTGGATAAAGACTCCGTTGTTCGCTCCACCTTTATGAAGCTGTCCGGTAGAGTGCAAGAAACGCGGACCATAGCCCAATGTAACAGCGCGGGTGGTGGCGTGCCGCAGTTCGTGACGGATCGCTTCTAGCAGGTGGTTATGGCGCTCAGTGGGGGCAAGGTAGGCCATCAACGCGAGATAGTCTCCTGACCGGGCCATGCTCATATGCGCCAACATCAGGTTGATCAGGTCGCCATAATCGAAGCCGCGTTCTTCCCCAATCCGGCGCAGTGTCTCCGCCGTCTTTTTATCGGCATAGAGCTTCAAACCGCCTTCTTCCAACACCGGAGTTTCGTCAGGGAGCTGGCCGTGTTCTTTGATGTATTCCAGCAAACGCTTAGAATTCGCTTTGCTTTCCTGCACATTAGGCTGATCGAAGGGGTTGATCTTGAGCAGGTGTCCGGCGATAGCAGTTGCCAGTTCCCATCGGAAAAATTCGCCCCCCAGGTCATAAGCGTCGGCCAATCGCAGTGTGAGAACCGGGTGCCCGGCCAACTTCATGTCCTTGATCAAACCGTCCAGGTAGCTCGGCGGGCCATCCAGCCGCAGGTAGACAAACACACGGTCATCATCAAAATCGCGCGGGTCGTTGGGGATTTCACTGGCGACCGGAACCGTACCGCGACCTTCCTTGCCCGTGCTTTCCGCGACCAACTGCTCCGCCCACAGTCCAAAACTGTCGATCTGCGGCGAAGCAACCAAACACACTTTATCCCGCCCTTGCTGCGTCAGGTAGCCCATAATAGCGCCCAGCCAGGCCGCCGGGTTGCCCATCACGGGGACATTTTTGGCACACGCCAACACCATCCGGCGGGCACTCGCCAGCAGGCGATCCAGGTCCAGGCCCATGATCGCGGCAGGGACCAGGCCAAAGTAACTCAATACGCTGTAACGCCCCCCGATGTCTTCGGGATTGAGGAACAGGTATTTGAAGTTCTTTTCATGCGCTATTTTTTCGAGCAGCGATCCGGCATCGGTAATAGCACAGAACTGGGCACCCGCCGCTTTGCCGCGTTTGGCTTCAACCAGGCTGTAGAAATATTTGTACAGCGAGATCGTCTCAATTGTCGTGCCTGACTTGGTGGAGACAATAAACAGGGTGTTTTCCAGGTCAATTGTCTCTGCTGCCAGGGTGATAGCCTGCGGATCGGTGGTATCCAGCACCAACAGTTCAGGGAAACCCGATACAACGCCAAACGACTGGCGCATCACTTCGGCAGCCAGACTGCTGCCTCCCATACCCAGCAGCAGGGCATGAGAATACTTATGCGCTTTTACCTCTTGCTGAATCGTGTACAGCGGGGCGAAGAAAGCTTCTTCTTCGTTCGCCACATCGAGCCAACCCAGGCGGGTACTGATGACCTGCTGGTGCGCCGACTCCTCTTTCCATACGGAAGGGTCTTTGTCCCAAATACGGCGAATAACCCGGTCTTTTTCCAGTTGCGACAGGGTATCACGCAGATCGTATTCGTAGGCTGCCATCGCTGTTTCCTGGCGCGCCATGACCCCTGCCAGCAGCACCTGTCGTTTGCCCTCGACGGCCTCTAACAACCGGCGGTAATCGCTGGCGAAGGCTTCTACCCCGTCGCCTTGAAGCTGCTGTACCACCTTGTCCATGCGCACACCAACTTCAGCCAGCTTCGCCATGACATCGCGCGCTTCGTCCAAACCCTCAGCG
>JACRBK010000595.1 GCA_016234525.1 Chloroflexota bacterium | reverse complement strand
CGGTCGCTGAACAGGTACAGCCGGATGCCGTCCCCCTGGATGCTGTAATCGCGATGGGCTACCGCGTTCACTACCAGTTCGCGCACCGCCTTAAACGGATATTCAAACTGCTCAGTGCGCGCCATCCGATCACCTAGCTGCACCCCTTTGCGCATATTGTCGATCAAAAAAGTCTCTGCACGGCGGATTTGCTGCGGGAGCGTGCCGATAATGTCCTGGCGCGTGAATACATCGCTCATCTCTGGCCCGGCAAAACGCGCTGCTGTGATATCGGTCCCGCGCAAAAACTGATGGGGGTCTTTGCCAAACAATAAGATTCCAGCGTTGGTAGGAACCAGTTCGTCTTGGTACTGCACCAGACAGCCGCGTTTAACCAACACCTGTTCGGCGGAAATTCCACCCATCGCGCTCAAGCTGTTGGCGTAGGCTTCGACCTGGAGCCAGTCAAGATCGTCTTTGGCAGCACCACGCGCTAATTCAGACTCAAAGGTCACATCGCCGCGCTCTACCATTAAACGCCGCAGCAGATAGGGGGAGAGGGAGACATTAGACGCTTCGAACCGGGTGAGAAAACGCCCATCGAGCGCGTAAACATGCGGCATCCCGCGGGGAACCTGGGCGACCACCATCAGCGATCCTTTTACCGGGACCACCTGCGGCAGAGGGATAATCAGTGAGGGATCGATGGAAAGGGCCGCTTCCAACACCCGGTGGATCGCGTTTTCAACATCATCCACCCCCACCGGTTTATCGGTGCGCGGCGCAACGCCTAACAGCACGATCCCGCCATGCGCATTCGCCATCGCAGCCAGCAGCGCAGCAATATCGCTCACCGGGGCACGCGCAGGCAGCCAATCGACAACGGCGCTGCGCCCGGCTTGCAGAAAAGCCAATACGGCATTTTCATCCACCGCTTGACCGATCTGGAAAAACTGTGGGTGACTGGATCGAACGTTTACAGAGACCATCGCCCCTTCCCCTACAGGTTATTGTTCCGACACTGTTTCGCGAGCCGTGCGCACTGATACCAAGAGCGCTTGTTCAAGCACCTCGTCCATATGAGTCACCGGCACGATATTCATATCGCGTAAAACATGCTTGGGAATCTCGACCAGATCTTTTTGATTACGTTTGGGCAGCAGCACATTTTTAACCCCGGCACGATGTGCCGTAAGAATTTTCTCGCGCACGCCCCCCACCGGCAGCACCCGCCCACGCAGTGTGATCTCGCCGGTCATTGCCACATCACGGCGCACTTTTCGCTGTGTCAGAGCCGAGATCATCGCCGTCGCCAGGGTGATCCCGGCGGAAGGGCCATCTTTGGCGATAGCGCCTTCGGGCAAGTGAACATGAATATCCAGCCGATCAAACTCTTCGGGTTCAATGTCTAATTGGCGTGCCCGCGACCGGGTGTAACTCAGCGCGGCTTGTGCTGATTCTTGCATCACATCCCCCAACTGCCCGGTCAGCAGCAGGCTACCCTTGCCCGGCATCAGCGTTACTTCAATCGCCATAATATCGCCCCCGGCTTCGGTCCAGGCCAGGCCGGTAGCAACGCCGATCTCGTCAGCTTCTTCGGCCAGAGAAGAAATGAATTGGGGCGGGCCGAGATATTTATCGAGATGGGGGGCGGTGATGCGTTTGACTGTGCGTTTGTTTTCCGCCACGCGCCGGGCGAATTTGCGGCAAATTTTACCGATCTCGCGCTCCAGGTTGCGCACCCCGGCCTCATAGGTGTATTCACGGCAAATCAACCGGATGGTTTCGTCGTCAAAACGGATTCCCTGCCCCGCTAAGCCGTGCTGTTCCAACTGGCGCGGGATTAGAAACTGGCGCGCGATAGTGAGCTTTTCTTCTTCGACATAGCCGGGAAATTCGATCAATTCCATCCGATCTAACAACGCGGGCGGAATGGGATCGAGATAGTTGGCCGTCGTGATAAACAACACTTTAGACAAATCGTAACTGACATCCAGGTAATGATCGGAAAAAGCGTGGTTCTGCTCCGGGTCCAATACTTCGAGCAGCGCTGCTGCCGGATCCCCCCTGAAATCGGCCCCTAGTTTGTCAATCTCATCCAACATAAACACGGGGTTGATTGTTCCGGCGCGACGCATGGTCTGAATCACCCGCCCCGGCAGCGCACCGATATAGGTGCGGCGGTGTCCGCGAATCTCCGCCTCGTCATGCACCCCGCCCAGGCTCACCCGCACAAATTCGCGTCCTAGCGCCAGGGCAATACTCTTGCCTAACGAGGTTTTTCCCGTACCGGGCGGCCCAACAAAACACAGGATCGGACTTTTCATTTTTTCGGCAGCCAGTTTGCGCACTGCCATATATTCCAAAATACGATCTTTGGCTTTGGGCAGACCAAAATGCTCGGCATCTAACACACGAGCCGCGTTGCTCAGATCCAGGTTATCTTCGCTGGTTTCTTGCCAGGGAAGGTCGAGCAGCCAGTCAATATAGGTGCGGATAATCCCGACTTCGGGAGCCATTGGCGGCATCATCATCAAGCGAGTGAGTTCTTTCAGAACTTTATCGCGCGCCTCGTCCGTCATCGGTTTGTGATCAATACGCTCGCGCAGTTCGATGAGTTCCTGCTGGAAGATATCCAACTCGCCCAGTTCGTTTTGGATCACGCGCATTTGCTCGCGCAGGAACATCTCACGCTGACCGCGATCTACTTCCTGACGCACCTGAGAATGGATGCTTTCTTCGAGTTCCAGCACTTCGAGTTCGCGCCCCAGCAGCCCGCTGATACGGCGCAAACGCTCAATCGGATCAGGCAGCGCGAGCAGGTTTTGGCGTTCAATCTGCGTCAGGGTGAGCGACGAAGCGAGTAAATCCGCCAGCCACCCCGGCTGCTCAATATTGAGCGCATAGATATACGCCTCTTCAGGAAGCTGTGGGCTGAGTTCAACACATTTTTGAAACAGACTCAAGGTGGCGCGCATCAGCGCCGTCACTTCGCGATTCTCTTCGGCGTGTTCTGCAATCGGACGTGCTTTCACCCGAAAATAGGGTTGAGTCTGTACAAACTCGACAATCTCAACGCGCCGCCGCCCCTGCACCAACACCGTCGTACCACCATCGGGCATGTGCATCAAACGCCCCATCGCCATTTCGGTGCCAAAGGTGTACAGATCTTCGGGCTGAAGCGACACCACATTCGGATCACGTTGGGCGACTCCGATCACGGTCGCCTGGCGAATCTGCGCTTCGCTAATACCCACAATATCCTGCTCACGCCGGATCAACAATGGGGTGACCATATTTGGAAAAATCACCAAGTCTGCGACCGGGATGAGCGCTAACTCGATCAAGCCGTTGGCGTCTGGTTCAGCATCCCGAACGTTATAAAAATCGTTTATGCTATGTCCTATCATGACTTCACTGTGCCACAGGCTGCTGCGCTAAAGGGACCACATGCCCCACGGGTAAACTGCATACTGTCCGAATCTCCCCCACTAAAGACACCGACCCGGTCGTACACACCAGGCCACCCGGCCCCACGAGTTCTTCAGCTTTCGCCAAAGCCAGCCGGGTATCGGCGATTTGCAAAATAGGTTTCTGATAACCCTGCTGGCGTGCCAGGGCTTCGATCACGTCCGTTGTCAGAGCACGCGGGTGAACCGCCTGCGCGATGACAAGGTAATCCGCCGCCGGCAGCAATGCCTCTAAAATCCCGTCCACGTCTTTGTCGGCAAACACACCAAAAAGCAGGGCCAGAGGACGCTGCACAAACATCTCGTCCAGAGCCGTGAGCAGCCGCCGGGCGGAAGCGGCGTTATGGGCCACGTCCAGCACGAGCAGCGGCGAACGCTGAACTACTTCTAACCGCCCCGGCCAATCGACCTGCTCTAACCCGGCGTGGATACCCGCCGCCGTGACTGGCAGACCCGCCAGCCGCACTTGATCCAACGCCGCCAGCGCCACTGTCGCGTTAAGCGCCTGATGTTCGCCCGGCAGCGCGGTGCAGTATGATTCGAGAGGTTGGCCGGTTGGCCCGGCTAAAAATTCTTGGCCTTGCCAGGAATTTTCCTGCGGGGTATACAACCAATCGCGCCCGATCAATGTCAGAGCGGAATGCTGCTCAGCAGCGATAGCGGCCAACACGTCTAAGGCCTCTGGCGGCTGTGGCGCGCTGACCACAGGCACGCCGGGTTTGATAATACCGCCCTTTTCAGCCGCGATGGCAGCCAGCGTATCGCCTAGCAGGTGGATATGATCGTAACTGAGACTGGTGATCACAGAGACGACCGGCTTCACGACGTTAGTAGCGTCTAGACGCCCCCCTAAACCCACTTCGATCACCGCAATATCCACTTTTTGCTGGGCGAAGTACATAAAAGCCAGCGCCGTTGTCACCTCAAACCAGGTAATATCCTTCACGGTTTCCAGCACCGGATGAAGCTGGTTGACTAATGCAGTGAAGTCTTCAGGGCTGATAAATTCGTTATTGACGCGAAAACGCTCACGAAAATCCTGCAAATGCGGCGAAGAATATAACCCGGCGCGCAAACCAGACGCCTGACACGCCGCCGCGCACATTGCCCCTACAGACCCTTTGCCTTTTGTGCCAGTGATATGAATGACGGGATAAACGTAATGCGGATCACCAACCGCTGCCAAAACACGGCGGGGCCGGTCCAGAGTCATAACCTCTGAGGTATAACGATCCTGGCGGTTGACTTCCCAATTGATAAAACTATACAGGTAATCAATCGCCTCAGCGTAGGAAACAAAGGGTGCAGACACGCGAGTAATCTCCGTAGATGGGTGGGTTCACAAGGATGCACGCAGCAGACCGGGTACGCATTATCCCACAATATCCCACAACTCTACCGTTAAAAAGAATGGCTTACAAGGGTTAAATCCAACTCCCTAAACTTGCCTGACGCTTCTATGGCGCTTGGCTGACAGATAAACGCTGGTGGGGAATCCGGCTGGTACAATTCCGGTTGGCGTGGCATAATCGCCCCGCTTGGTTCGGAGGAAAGAATGCATATTCCCAAGACAATTATGATTAGTGCTGCTCTGATCGCCGCCGTGGTCACCATCGCTGCCGGTTATATGATCCTGCGCCCGCCGGTGGCGCTGCTGTCGGATGCGGCATTTGATAAGACCCGGATTTCACCGAATGCGGATGGGGTGGACGATGTAACCACCATCCGCTATTCGCTGGCACGCTCGGCCCTGGTGAGTATTTACCTGGACGGACAGGCCGGACAGCGTTTTTACTTTCGACAAAACGAACGCCGCAGTCCTGGCGATTATATCGTAGAGTTCAGCGGCGTAGTGGACGGATATACCCTGGACGGCGAAAACATCCCAGGGGAAATTGAACGCCGCCTGATCCCCAATGATCGTTATACCTGGGCAATCGAAGCGGTAAATGACGACGAAAACAAACGCTCCTCCGGAACGTTGGAAATCGCGGAAGCCAACAGCGCTCTGCCAGTGATCTCCTTCTTTGAGATCAGCCCAACCGTCTTTACCCCAAACCAGGACGGTATCCGGGACCGAACCAATATCAATCTTTACCTTGAAAAACCAGCCGCGCTCAGCGTTTATTTAGTAGATGTCGAAGGGCTGCGTTATTACCTGGGGGAACGCGAAAAAGGTCGCGAACCTGGCGATATGGGCAGTCATGAGTTTGATTATGATGGTGGGGTAGACCAGGGCCTGGAACCGCCTGCCGATGGAACTTACACGCTTTATGCCTCTGCCCAAGACGCGGAAGGTCAACGCATCGTCCGGCAGGCGGAACTGACACTTCAGGATGGCGGGCTGCCCCAAGTGGAGATTTCGTCTCAAACCAGCGGAGCAACGGTCTGGTTTGGGGATATGCCCTACGATGATACCTATTTTACAGACGATGGTCTGACCGGAAAAAAGGTAGAATACCCGGCGGGAGTGACATCGGACCTGACCACGCTGACGATGTTGCAGGGCGATCTGCTGGTTTTCCGGCTGACGATCAATAATTATGGCTCAACCCCCATCCGCACCGCTGGGCCGTTTCCCGGCGCAGTGTACCAGTTCGATCAGACTGCCGCCAGCCTGGGTGCCTTTGAACAGGCCGGAGCCTGGCGTGTAGGAATCAACTGCCAGACGGCGTACAGCGACTTCCCCTGGCGGTGGGCGATGGGCCCCCTGGATGAACTACATACTGTTGTAGACGAAGAGACCAGCGAAACTTACTATTATCTCATGCCCGGTCAGCGTGCCGAAGTGTGGGGCGCTGTGCGCATGACTCGGATTTTCAACGCCCGTAACCCACAAGAGTGTTGGGCGGGCTTGATTCATGAGGAAGTCGACGTTCCGACCTCACAAAGCCGGGTCGGGGCGCGCGAAATAAAGTTGGACCCTATAGAAAAAGTGCCTTAACAGGCAGGGTTTGCCGCACCGGGCCAAGTGCTGTACTATGTGAGGCAAAGTTGGGCGAATAACTACCGGGGAGGTATGCCAAAACCATGCACGCCATATCAAAGCTGAGAATATTTGCCGGGCTGGTGATTCTGGCACTGGTTTTATCTGCGTGCGGTGGTGGCAGTAACGATGCGCGCCCGACGCGCGTCCCAACAAAAATCCCGCCCACCCCTACCCAACGATCCACTCCACTGCCGGACGTTCCCAGCGCGCCCGCCTTAGGCCAGGGCAGCCGCGAGATCGTCATTCAGTTTGTGTTGCCGGGCGAAACGCCCAGTACGGACGCCCGGCGTTTTGCTACCCAGTTGCAGGGCCAACTTGCCGAACAACTGCAACTGGCCTTTAAGGTTGAACTGGTGACAGAAAATGAAGCGCTCAAAAACCTGTGCAGCGGCGCACCTACTGCCGCCTGGGTCAGCGCTTACAGCTATGGTTTGGCACAGGCTCGCTGCAATGCCACGCCTGTGTTGGCTGTCAAACGAGGGCGCGCGCCGAATATGTCTATCGGAACAACGGCGGAGATCATCGCCCGGTCAGACTTTACCGCGCTCAGGCAGCTTTCTGATCAGGTTTTCTGCCGCAGCAACGAGCAAGACCCTTTCACCAGTTGGATTTATCCCGGCCTGATGCTGGCAAGCCAGGGCGTAGACCCGATGCTTGACCTGAGCGCTGTCCGCGATTATCCCGACGACCTGGAAATGGGGAAAGCGCTCTATCAAGAATGGTGCGCCGCTGCCGCCCTGCCGCCGGACGAATACGAAGACCTGCTGATTGATCTGGCCGGATTCTTGAGTACAGACCGGAATCCTATCACCACCAGCGAACTCACCAGCCGGATCAAAGTAATCTCTCCGGCAGGAACAACAACAGCTCCCGCCAGCCAAACAAATTGGCGTGGTTTTGATACGGGGGTAATTCCCTATGAAGTGTTGGTTTTCCCGCCTAACAGCACCATCCCGGCTGAACTGCGCGAAGCGATCACCGATGTGATCACCGACTTTTTTGAGGATCAAGCAGATGGCAGCCAGCGCCTAAACGAGCTGCTGAACAAAGCTACCGGGATTATGTCAGTAAATGCAAATCATTACAGCGCGTTTAGAACCATGATCACCAATGCCAAATGGGATATGGCGTTCGACCAATAAAAACCGAAAACGTTATGCCCATTGATCTCGCTGTCGTGATTGTTTCGTGGAATACGCGCGCGCTGACTCTGGATGCGCTGCGCACTTTGTACGATGATCTGAATACCAACGGGCCTGCCGCTGAGGTTTGGGTGGTAGACAACGCATCGTCTGATGGCTCACCCGATGCGATCCGCGCCGAGTTTCCTCAGGTGAGGTTGATCGCCAATAACAAAAATCTCGGTTTTGCCGGGGGAAATAACAGTGCCTTGCGGCAGATCGGGTTTAGCGACAATCCCGGAATACTTACAGCACCGTCTTTGCCCAAAGCGGTCTATCTGCTTAATTCCGACACGCGCACCGAAAACGGCGCTACCCATACGCTCTATGATGCCCTGTTCCGCCTGCCGCGCGCCGGAGTTGTGGGGGCGCAGCTTGTTTATGGCGATGGATCATTCCAGCACGGAGCATTTCATTTCCCTGGGCTGAGCCAGCTCGTAATTGACCTGTTCCCTGTGCCAGGACGGTTATATGAAAGCCGGTGGAATGGACGATACTCGCGCCAGCTTTACCAGCACGGGGAACCATTCCTGGTCGATCACACGCTGGGAGCCACGATGATGCTGCGGCGCGAAGTGATCGAGCAAACGGGCCTGTTTGACGAAGCCTATTTTATGTACTGCGAAGAAATCGATTGGAGCATCCGCATCCGGCGGGCGGACTGGAAGATTTACAGCGTCCCGGCGGCACAGGTGATTCACCTTGCCGGACAAAGTACCAGCCAGATTCGCCCACAGAGTGTTGTCAACTTGTGGCGCAGCCGCCTGCGCATGTTTGAGCGTTATTATCCCGCTGCGAAAGTATGGCTCGCCCGCCGGGTGATCCGGCTGGGGATGCGGCGTCAGATCGCCCTGGCCCAACGCGCTTTTTCCGAGGGCGGGATTTCCACCGAACAGCGCGACGCTCTGATTCAAGCTTATCGTACCGTTCAAAGCCTCTGAGGTGATCATGAGTACCCGCCTGGCTGCTGTCATCCTGGCCCGCAACGAAGCGCATAATATCGAAGAGTGTATCGCCAGCGTCCGGTGGGCTGACCGGGTGCTCGTGGTCATTGATCCACGCAGCGAAGATCGCACGCCCGAACTGGCGCAGGCTGCCGGAGCCGAGGTAATCACCAATACGTTCGAAAACTACGCCCAACAGCGCAATGACGCTTTAAACGCCGCCGAGGCTGATTGGGTGTTGTTTATTGATGCGGACGAACGATCCAGCCCGGCGCAGGCCGAGGAAATTCGCGCTTTGATCGCGGCAGGCCGCCATAACGGCTTCTGGATTCCACGCCACAACTACATTTTTGGCAAGCTCACCCGGCACACCGGCTGGTATCCCGATTACCAGATGCGGCTGCTGCGGCGCGGCAGCGCCCGGTATGACCCGACGCGCCCGGTCCATGAATTAGTCCTGTTGGATGGCGAACCGGGCTATTTGACTCAGCCGTTTGTGCATTACAACTACACGAGTTTTGCGCAGTTCACCGAAAAGCAGCAGCGTTATGTGCAGTATGATGCGCACATTCTGCAAGAACAGGGGATTCTCCCCAAGCCGCATAAGTTCATCACCCAACCGGCGCGGCATTTCATCTGGCGATTTATTACCCTCAAGGGCTACCAGGACGGGCTGCACGGGCTGCGACTCAGTTTATTGATGGCGTGGTATGAATTTCAGAAATACGTCCACCTGCGCCGGTTGGTCACATCGAGTCAGTCACCCGACGGCGCGCCGAAATAATATCGGTCAGCGCGTACAACCCGCCAGCCACCACCCCATGCCCGCCCAACAAAATCGGGATCGGGGCCGCCGCCGCTGCCAGGGTGAATTCGCGCAGCCAGGGATTCTGAATTTCATCGGTTAGAAACAGATCCGAAGCAAAACGATCTGCATCATGAGGATACTGTCCAGCCGCAGCCATGAGGACGCGGGTATCGATAATGGCTGCATCGACCGTCTGCGCCAGTTCGCTAAAAAACGCCGATGGCCCCAGAAGCTCTACAAACCGCCCAATCAACGAATGAACCTCGCCCCGCGCCAGCCGTTCGCTGGCAACCATGCCGCGCTCCTCGGAAAAAACACGTATCCAACACTGGGTCGCCTTACTCAACGCTTGCCATGCCAGCGGCGACACACGCCCGATAATCGCCAACCGACTGCCGTCGCGTATCACAATATCAATCAGCCGCTCCAGCGGGATGCGATCCAACAGGGGGTCATCCAAAGCGGCGGCTAAATAGGGGCCACAGCCGGGATGTTGGCGCACAATTGCCAGATCAGCGGGAGTATCGAGGTCCATACTGGACGCTGGACGCACGCTGGACAATACGCGCACATCAAAATCCCATTCTTGCTGAAGCATCCAGGCTAAACTGTTATCGCGTTCCGCCTGCCGAATGATCGCCAGCGCGTCTGAGGTGTGGGTGATGCCAAGCCAATCGCTCGAATGTAAATTATTGGTCAGGGCAATATGCGTCGGAATCTGCCCGCTGCGGAATTGCGAGCCGTGCAGCATACCGATCATTAATCCTAATATCTGGGAATCGACCAGGGGGGCGCTGCCTGCTCCGAAATACATCACAGGCGATAGGTTATATTTCTCGACTAACCCGGCCAGGCGCTGCCCGAAATGAAATGGCCCGCTGTCTACATCGCGGATCACCGGCAGCGAATCGGGAAGCCAACTCAGGTCAGGCCCAGCCAGGACAATCGGGTGAATACCTTGTGTTTGCAGAGTATGAACCAGATCAAGCGCCGCCGCCTGCACAGCGCGATGAACCAACTGCTCCTGCCGAATCGATCCGCCAGGGCCGATCATGATCACGGCTCCTACCGTTTCTAACTGCATTCTGATGACTCCTCTTGAGCACACAAGAAAAAGCCGGGAGCTGTACCTGCTCCCGGCTGAAGATCAAATCACAGCGGCGTTAACTAGGCGACTTCAGGCTCAAGCACGCCATAGTTGCCATCGTCACGACGATACAGCACGCCCACCTTAGCGGTTTCGGCATTGTAGAAGATAAAGAAGTTATGGCCCAAGAGTTCCATTTGATCGATAGCTTCTTCTTCGCTCATGGGAATCAGGGATACCTGCTTGCGGCGAACAATAATAAGCTTTTCTTCCTCTTCCTCTTCTTCTTCCGCCGGTATCGGTGCAGCCTCAACCGTCGCAAAAGCGGCTTCAGTCTCGGCAAAACGCCCGCTGCGCCGTTTGTTCTTGCCCTTATAGCGCTCAATCTGGCGGTACATTTTATCGAGCGCCATATCCAGCGCCGCATAAACATCAGACTGTTTTTTGTCTTCTGATCGCAAGATTACACCGCGCGTATTCCGAACTGTGAGTTGAGCGATACACTGGTCTGCGCCTTGTTTGCGCCGTTCGATAGCCAGGTCTACACGCACTTCGTGGATATTGGGTAAATACCGATCTAACCTGTTTACCTTTCGTTCGACATGTTCCTGCAAACGGGCATTCATATCGACATTCCGCGTGTGAATCTTGAGTTCCATACGATTTCTCCTTTTAGCGTGCAGCAGTATTAAAAATTCACACCACTTCAACAAGCGTGCCTGGCACACTTGCTTGTTGATCCTGAACCATGGCTCCAGCCACTGTTACTCCATATACACGCACTGCCCCAGCTGCCCGCAGCGCAGCAGCACATGCCGACAGAGTCGCCCCAGTGGTCAACACATCGTCCACCAGCAGCACCGACTTGCCCGATACCCTGCCGGGATCAGCGGAAAAAGCTTCTGCTACGTTGTCCTGGCGTTCGCGTGCATTTAAATGCACCTGGCTCGCCGTCTCGCGGACACGCTGGACCGCATCGGGAACAAAGGGCCAATGATGAGTCTGAGCCAGATAATGGGCTAACAGCGCCGCCTGATTATACCCTCGTTCGCGCAAACGATTGGGGTGGAGCGGTACTGCTGATACCATCTCCACCGGCCATTGGGTATTTTCCAGGGCCTGGCACAACAAAAGACCGAGCGTTTCAGCGATACGCGTCTGACCTTGATATTTTAACGCATGGATGGCTGTACTCACCGGGGCAGCATAGTTGGCACAGACGCGCACCTCATCGAATTCTGGCAGCGTCCGAGAAGGAGCCGGGGTCATTTTTGCCAGACAATGAGGACACAAAAAACTCCCTACACGGTCACAGTTCACACACAGCGGCGGAAACAACAAATCTAACGCCGTGGTCATGACCTGTTGTGCCAGGAGTTTTATAGGATTTGCCAGCCAGCGGGCGCTGGCTGACGAATTTTCACGGTCAGGGTCGGTCCATAGGGTTAGTAAATGAGCACACAATCGAACAAAGCCGTTAAATACCACCCATCACACCCGATTCAATCAGGATAATCACCGATGGCCCCAACAATACGATCCAGATGGACGGAAAAATAAGCAGAACCATCGGAAGCATCATCTTAACCGGCGCCTGCTGCGCCTTTTCTTGGGCGCGCTGGCGGCGTTTGACACGCATTTGGTCAGACTGGATACGTAAAATTTTAGCCACACTCACACCCAGTTGTTCCGCCTGGATAAGCGCGGCGACAAAACTGGTGACGTCGGGAACGTCCATGCGGTTTGACATATCACGCAGAGCTTCACCACGACGCTTACCAAGCTGAATTTCTTGCAGGACACGGCCAAAAGCCACCGCGAGATCATTGTCCCACTTTTCGTATACCTTACCCATCGCCTGCTCAAAGCCTAACCCGGCTTCCACGCAAATCGTGAGCAGATCGAGCGCATCGGGCAGCGCCTTGATAATCCCATCCTGACGGCGGGAAATCTGACCTTTAAGTTGGAGCATGGGCAGGTAGTAGCCCAACAACGCGCCGACAATCGTACCGACAGTCCCCTTGACAGGACCCCATTTAGTGAAGAAGAAGAACATCACAAACGCGCCGATTCCCAGGCCAAGCGTAAGCGCAACACGCTGTCCAAAAAAGACAACGGGTTCCATCGTCTGTGATTTACCGGCCAGTTCAATCTGCCGGCGGATCGTTTCGATCTGGTTTTCAGGCGTAAATCGCACGGCAAAACGGGCTAAGGCCCGATACATTGGTACGATCACACGGTCGCGCGTGCTGATAGAAAGTTCAATTTCTTCGAGCGATGACGGAAGATCACGATCACCGTACTCGGCCAGGCGTCTCTCAAGGGGGTCTTCGGTGGTATTCGACTGCCTGCCGACAATCAGCAAGCCGCCCAAAATAACGACACCTACCACCAGCAGAATAATAATGGGAAGCATTACCGGCCTTCCTTTTCCATTAGTAATCGATATTCACGATCTTCTGTACAATCGCCGCGCCGGTTCCAATCAGGCCCAGGCCACAGCCCAACATCGGCCATCCGCACATCCGGTTCTCGACGAGGTTACCCATGTAACCTGGACTAACGACATAGAGAAAGATCGTCAAAAAGATCGGGAGCAGCGAGATCAGCCAGCCCGTGATACGTCCCTGAGAGGTCAAAACTGCAATTTCACCCTTCAGCTTGATACGATCACGGATAGTATGTCCGATGGATTCAAGAATTTCCGCCAGGTTACCACCGACTTCGCGTTGGATATTTACAGCGGTATTCACAAGATCAAGGTCATCACTCGGCATCCGGCCTAGCAGATGCTCCAGAGCATCTTGCATCGCAATACCCAACTGGACCTCTTGCACGACGCGCCGAAACTCTACCGACGTAGGAACAGGTGATTCTTTGGCAATCGCCTCCATAGACTGGAGGACGGAATAACCAGACCGCAGCGCGTTAACCCACAGTGACAACGTATCGGGTAACTGTCCTTCAAACCCTTTTAAACGCTGCCCCTGTTTGCGCGCCACATAAAAACGAGGAATGAAAAAACCAGCGATCCCGGTGACTGCCCCACCGATAGGTGTTGCAAAAAGCATGGTTCCTGCCACAAACGCACCTGCCATCGAAATGACATGCATCGCGGCAAACTCACCTACCGTCAGTTTGAGATCGGCACGCGCTAACTGAACACGCCATTTTCTGCCGAACCCCCGGTCCGACAAAGCGGCGTCCAAACGCCGGGCAATAATACTTTGCTCATGGGCGGCAGCTTCTTCGGCAGACGATTGGATACCATCAAAACCACTCAACAGGCTGGTGTATTCTGAGGTGTAACGACCTAACCGTTCTTCGATCTCGCCTTTGCGCTCCGAGCGGACACTGACAATCCCATATACCAAAATGAGAACGGCCAGCGCACCTGCCACCCCTGCGATTATGAGTCCCATGTTGTATTCTGGCCTCCCTACATATCACATCGCTGTGATCTTATTGTACCAGCAAAACGCTTCGGCGCGATCGGAATCAGGTACTACTTTAATAGGCCGGATGCAGCCGAGGGTTTGCATCCGGCCTGAAAAAAAAAGCAGGTTAATAACGCGACATGCCAATGCCAAAGACCGACGGGGGCAGGTGAATCCCTGCGCTTTCGATCTTGTCAATGAATTTGGGGCGCAGCCCAGTAGGACGAATACGTCCGATCACCTTGCCGGCTTCCAAACCTGTTTGCTCAAACTCAAAAATGTCGGACATCGTGATGACATCACCTTCCATCCCCTGGATTTCGGTGACTTTCACGATTTTGCGCGTACCGTCACGCATCCGCTCCTCGTGTACGATCAGATCAACCGCCGACGACACCTGTTCTCGGATAGCGCGCACCGGGAGTTCCATCCCCGCCATCAGACACATGACTTCGAGACGGGCCAGTGTGTCACGCGGGCTGTTAGAGTGGGCGGTGGTCAGCGAACCATCGTGACCGGTGTTCATCGCCTGCAACATGTCCAACGCCTCACCCGAACGGCATTCCCCGACCACGATCCGGTCGGGGCGCATACGGAGGGAGTTCACTACCAGGTCACGAATGCTGATCTCGCCACGCCCTTCAATGTTGGGTGGGCGGCTTTCGAGCGATACCACATGTTCCTGGCGAAGCTGAAGTTCCGCCGCGTTCTCAATCGTGAGGATACGCTCGTCATTTGGAATAAAACCCGAAAGCACGTTCAGCAGAGTTGTTTTGCCAGACCCCGTACCGCCCGACACCACGATATTCAAACGCGCGATGACACAGGCGCGCAAGAATTCGGCCATTTCTGGCGTTATCGTACCAAAACGGATCAAGTCTTCAACGGTGAGGGGTTTACGAGAGAATTTTCGAATGGTGATTGTCGGACCGCACAACGCAATCGGGCGGATAACCGCATTCACACGCGAGCCATCAGGCAGGCGGGCATCTACTGTCGGCGAGCTTTCGTCAATACGACGGCCCAATGGAGCTACGATACGATCCAGCACGCGGAGAACATGATCTTCGTCTTCAAACGTCACATTCGAACGCAGCAGGTTACCTTTTCGTTCGATATACACGTTCTTGGGACCGTTGACCATGATTTCTGTCACGGTATCATCGGCCAGCAGAGGTTCCAGCGGGCCAAAACCCAGAATTTCAGCCACAATGGCTTCAAATAACCGTTGGCGCTCGGCACGGCCCAATGTGATGCTTTCTTCAGACAGGATAGCGCCAAACAGTTCTTCGATAGTATCACGGATTTGAGGGGAGCGCGGGTCAACACTGGTATCCAATTCGGCCAACAGCTTATTTTGGACACGCGACTTCAAATCTTGATACCCTCCCCCATCAGGCCGGGTGTCCGTCCCTGTTCCGCTCGTCTGCGGAACCTGCGTGCGGCGCAGCCGGTCGAGTTTAGACTCGTCGCCTGGGCCGCCGGGGCCACCTTGCGGCGATTGCGGCTGGCCCTGCCCGCCTCCACCACCTCGCTCAATACGTCTCAGCAATGACATCGGTAAACCTCCTACACCTGTTCCACATTTATCTACTTATTACACTACACTCTCACGTCAGTTAGATCCCCCAAAAAGGGAGCGAATTCCGCTCTTAGACCGGGGATCAGAATCTTTGGGTAAGGAAGAGTCTGTCTCATAAGTGGACCCCACACTGCGGCGAATCTGTTCGGCTAAATCAACCAATTCACGGCCCGGTGATTGACTCTTAAATTTCGTAACGACCAGAAAACCCTGGTTAACGGCGGTCATCATGACTCGCTCATCGAGCGGAATAGTAGCCACAACGTCGCGCTTGAGGTGGCTGGAAATCGAAGCGGTTGGGATCGCTCCGCGCCCGCGCTCTTTTTCATTGATGACCCGGTTCAACACAAACAGCACCTTATCGACCAGGTCCTTAGGCTGCTCTAACGAGTCAAAAATATCGAGCATTTTGCGAATGTTGCGGATCGCTGGAATCGTTGGGGTCGCCACCAAAACGATCTTCTCGGCCACTTCGAACAGGTTCAAAGTCATATTGTCGTACTGGGTAGGGGTATCAACGACGACAAAATCATACGAATCAGCCAGTACGACCAGCAAATCCTTGACTGAATCAGGCGCAATGTCGTAGGCCTGTTCGGGTCGAGGAGGAGCTACCAGCACCTTAAGACCAGAGGTATGGGTTACCAGAACGCTGTCTACGGTCCCTTGATCAAGATCGTGAACCCGCCGGGTCAGATCGGAGATATTCGACTGGGCTTGCAGGTTAAGCACCGCATCCACATCGCCAAACTGTAGGTTGCAATCGACCAACAGCACGCGGGTATCGGGACGCATCAGGGATGAGGCGATATTCGTTGCCAGAGTAGTTACACCTGCTCCCGCTTGCGGGCTGTAGACCACGATGATGTGTCCGGCCCCAACCGTAGAGGTAGGCACACCGGCCTGTGCAGATGGAGCCGATGACGACGGATTGGTTAATGCAGCCATCTGCTGATACTGTTTACGAGTGGGAGCCTCACGCTCATAAACGCGGCGGATCGTCGTGTAGAGGTCTTCGCTGGAAATGGGCTTGGTCAAAAAGTCACGCGCGCCCGCCAGCATTGCCTGGCGCAAATATCCAGCTTCACCCTGGACTGACATCATGACCACTGCGGCAGTCGGCGTTGCCGATGCTATCGCTTTTGTGGCTGAAATGCCATCCATATCGGGCATGTTAATGTCCATCAGCACGACATCGGGCTTGAATTTTTGAGCCAGCTCTACTGCTTCACGCCCAGTTTTGGCCCCGTCGCCGCCAACCACTTGAATATCTTGCTCAAAGGCCAGCAATTTACGCAGATTTTCGCGTGTTTCAGGAATATCATCGACGATCAACACCTTGATGATTTCCTTATCTTTCTCTTTTTCCTTTTTGATCGGACCACTCATCCGCCATCACCCCTGTTATAGGTTATACATCCGGTTGTTTTAATTTTACAGCGTCTATACTCACGACACCCACTCATTGTACAAGAAGGGCACACCCCTTCACTCAGACAGCGTGCCCTTTCAACCTGATGGCCCTATTGTTTGCCCACCGCTAACGCTGATTATTCGGGCACAACGATGTCACCCAAGAAATCATACAGCGTGCCGATATCAAACCGGCGCACGCTGGTGATAGGCGGCTCAAGGGCAAATTCCAGCGCATTCGGGGGTTCGGCGTTATAGGTACGAATAATGTAGTCCAATGTGACCGACTCGGTATTGGTCACGCGGTCGTCACCCGCCTGACGCAGCGCCAGGGTGATCGGAATCTGCGCGTCCACTGCCCAGGTCAGCACCAAAGCATCTTGGGGCGTAACGGCCAGGGTGATGATCAACGGCAGATAAGGCGTGACCGAAGGAGGAACAGTAGCAGCCGCCTGCTCTTGAGTTTGCTCGCCGGGAGGAGGAGGCAGCGTGGCGACATCGGCGTAGGTAGGCGTGGCTCCAACAATATTGCCACCGGGTGGGAAATAACCCACATGCAGCACCCAGGCGTTCGTTACAGTACGCTGCGTCACCAAACGCGGACGTTGTGAAGACTCGCTAGGGCCAAGCAGCACCCCTTCAGGGGAAAGCGTACTGGCTTCTGGACGCCCCTGACGCGGCGCGCCAATGCTAAGTTCGCCCGTTTCGAGGCGGGTAATCAACGAAACATTGTTCGGCATACGAGTCTGGAAGGTCGGGTCTACGTCGACAAACAAGAACGACAGGATCACATCAACAAAATCGCCATCCTGAAGCCCGTAAGCGACCTGACCAATACCGGAAGGATCGAGCGGGATAGAGAGTGCGACCCAGCTTCGGTCATCCGGCAGAGCGTTCATCAGCGCCGCAGCGTCCGAACCCTCGCTAGCGATATCGTACAGATTATCCACGACGTGGCGGGTTAAGACCGGTGTTCCTCGATAAATATCGGTGCGGGCGATACGCCCAATCACATCAGGAAGTTGATCACCCAAAAAATAGCCTTCGGGCAAAGATTCTTGCGGCCAAAGTTGAATACCCACGCCGCCTTCAGGAATAAGCATACCACGCGGCAAATCCTGGATCGCGACCACAATTTCGACCAGGTTGGCTACACGTGGGCTGGTCGTTTCACCAGGTCCCACCGGTTCTTCGCCCCCTGTACCTGGTGTTAAGGTGAGGTCCGTATCACCGTCGCCATCATTATCACCAGACATAAACACGACCACTCCGACGACGGCCAACAAAATGACCGCACCGATCAGAATAAGCACTCGACCTCGCATACGTTCCTCCCAAAAGGTTTTGGCTTGGGTTGGCAAAAACTCAGGTGTCAGACCTGCCAGACCGCTTAACTGTAGCTACTGTTACTTAGTGTAGTCTGATGCGCAAATTCCGCAAACAGCCTAACAGTCCTATTTACAATCAATCCGATTCAATCGCGGGCAATATCACTGTATATTGAGTGTTCTTGCCCTCAATGGACAGCACACTGATCGAGCCGCCAACGAGTTGAATCCGATCCCGCAGCGTGCGCAGCCCTGACGTATCGTCGCGGGTATCTACATTAAACACTGTCTCAGGATCGAAATTGCGCCCATCATGATCAAGAGTGGCTTTAAGCCATTCAGGGCCGACATCCAGCCCAATCGTCACCGACTTAGCCCCTAACGCATCGCGGGCATAACTTAAAATCGTTTGCACTGAGCGGAACATCATCACTTCGATATGCCCGGCCAGACGACGCTCTTCGCCCAAGATATTAAGCTGGGTAGAGATGCTGGCCTTGTCTTGAATCGCCTCTACATAACGGCGAATGGTGGGGATCAGTCCGAGATCGTCCAACATCATGGGGCGCAGGTCGAAAATAAAGTCACGCACTTTTTGGAAAGTGGTTCCTGCCGCCGTTTTTAAGTTACCCAACTCTTCTCCGGCCCGATCGGGGTTGCGATCAAATAATCGCTGGCAGATTTCGGCCTGTAAGATAAAGTTGGTCAGCGATTGGGCTGGGCCATCGTGCATCTGGCGAGCCAGTCGTTGGCGCTCGCCTTCTTGCGCTTCTACGATGCTCACAATCACCTGCTGCGAAAGTCCGGCGTTTTCATCCTCATTGGATATAGCACTTGGCACCATACGCATCGACGACCCAGGGAGCTGATCGGGAGACAAACCACGCACCAGCCCCAACAACCGCTCCAGAAGTTCTTGAAAATGCACAAGTTCTTCCTGAGTGGCTTTGGCTTTTTCGAGCTGCCCCTGCATCGTCAGCAGGCGTGACTTAGCATCCAGCGCATTATCGTAGGCGCCTTTAATGTCGGCCCGCGGGATGGTATCAAAGTTTTGTTCGACCCGCTGCAACTGCGCCGTGATATTGCTGTTGCGCTCACGCAGGCGGTTAACTTCCATCTGGGTCTGCTCGATAATTTGTTGGTTCTCATTCACCCGCTTGCGCTGCTTTTCATATTCGGCCTCAAACTCGGCCAGCAGTTCTTCTTTTGGAGTCATGACACCCGGCAACATAATTGGTATCCCTCACTACCTAATGTCTGCGCAGCCACATTCGCTCAACTATTCGCGCTTGCGGTCTTTGGCGCGCACCCACCCGCGTCGCAGCGCGTAGACAGCGGCCTGCGTGCGATCTCGAACGTCCAACTTCTTAAGTATAGCCGTCATATGATTCTTGACAGTTTGATGGCTGATGCCCAAGGATTGGGCAATCTCTTTATTACTTTTCCCCTGGGTTACAAACCGCAAAATCTCCATTTCGCGCGGGCTGAGCGGCATAAAGTGTTCGTTGGGGTCTATCATGTACGGCCCGGTTGCGGCTTCGACTCCCGCATTGAGCCAGGCTTTAAGACCTTCCTCATCAAACACCTGCTTACCCACCACGTAATACCCTTTATTGACCTTACGCACAACGTCGAGCAGCACCTCTGGCTCAATATCTTTCGGGCAATAGGCAGCCCCACCAGAGCGCATGGCATGAAGAATCTGCTCGGTATCGTCATAGGCAGTCAATAAAATAATGGCCGTCGCTACATGCTCGGCTTTTAGACGGCTGGTCACTTGCAGGCCATTGATGCCGGGCAAGTTTATATCCAACAACAACACATCAGGTTGTAAGGTATGAACCAGATGAATAGCCTGTTCCCCGCTCAAGCCTTCAGCAACCACATGCATGTCATCTTCTGCCACGAAGATATTTCGCAGTCCCTGGCGAAAGACCGGATGATCGTCAACGATAACCAGCGTGATTCTTTTTTGCGTACTTTGCGATTGATCATCTAACATGAGAAAAATCACTTTCTCGGCAATATTTGGGCTTAACATCTCCTGCTCGTATCTCTTGTGGGGAGTATATCATATGACAGAATCTACGGGCAAGCATTCTGTTCATTCTCCCCATCACAATATCAATGGCACTGTTCAGGCCACTGCATCTGATAGATCGTCATATTGCCGCCTCCGGCGGCAGGTGAATAGGGCGCACGAGTGACAAATATAGGCGCTGCCCCCAGGCGTGGATCGTCCAGCGGCGCGGGACGCTGATCGGGCAGCACCATCAAATAACGCACACCGCGTTCGCACATCATGCCCATGACGGCCTGGTAATCGGTGATAATGGGTACAATTTCAGGACTCACCAACCCAGCCAGGTCAAAGATTGGGCGGGGAGCGTAATAACCCAGCGCGCCAATATCGTGAACTGCCAGAAGTTCATCTGGTGGCAGATTTTTCTCGACCCAGCGCGCTGTATCTACCATTTCAGTATTGATAATTCGCACATCCTGGGCATACTGGCGCGCCCCGATACCCCAGAAGCCAACCGTGATCAGCGCTGCCGCTAGTGCCAGACTGCGACTGAGTATACGCGGAATCAGTTGGCGGCGTCCAGCATGTACTAACGCGAGCGTTCCTCCTACACCATATAACAGCAAGTGCGGCAGCATTGGCATGACATAACGCCCATGCTGATAGTTGGCGGGCAGACGAAGTGTGTAGGCGGTCAGATCAACAAAAGCCCAGGCCAGCGGCAGCAGAAACAAAACATCTGCCCGTTTTTTCGCCGCCTGCCGCGCTATCCCATAAATACCAAACAGGATGCCTGGCAGCAGCATGATCAACCCTCCGGCGAACAGCGGCAGCAGCAGCCGTCCATAACGCTCCCACACCGCCCAGTGCTGGTGAATGGGTGCATGTTCGGCTTGTTTGGCGGCGGCAGTGTTCGGCAGCAGCGCGCCATCAATGTGATAGTTCAGCGCGAGATAAGGCGCGAGTACGATCAACCACGCGGCGGCTACCCCCACACCCCAGGCTACATAAATCCACCAGCCCTGCCGAGATCGGGGATAAGGCCATGCCAGCAGTACACCTAACCCGGTCAGCCCGACTAACCCGGCTCCCTCTGGACGGGCGAGCGTGAGCAGTGCGCCGATCACTCCCGTGAGCAGCCCACGCTTAAAAGCGCGGCGCGGATCATCCCCGGAGGGGTGAACCACCAACTCGCGCCAACCGGACCACACCAGCGCCAGACTTAACATACAAAATAAGATCGTTTCCATACCAGACGACGCGGCCCACACCAAATGCCAGGTGATCACCATCGCCAATCCGGTCCATAGTCCAGCCAGGGGCAGTTTGGGAAACATAATCGCCCCTAACCGCCTGCCGATCCACCCGGTTCCAGCCAGAGCCAGCGCGCCGAGGGCAAAAGTCCACACAAAAAACGGCAGATGTAAAAAATAGCCCACCGCCAGCAGGACAGTAAACAGCGGCGATGTAGAGGCGACACTGGGTTCGCCGGGGACAAAAGCCCATTCGCCGCGCTGAGCCAGATTACGCCCGTACGTCTGATGAATCCACGAGTCATCGAGCGGAAAACCCACCTTGTGCAGCACAGCGGAGGCGACCACGTACACGATCACGCCAGCCAGCGCCACGATCCCAATTAAACAATCCTGCTTATCCAGCTTAAATCGGCCCAGCGTCATTGGCCCAACTCCTGCTGCACGATTTCAAACACGCGTCGGTCATCAGCACGATCCGGCGTCTCTGCGCCATAGACCTGGGCAGGGCGTAAAAATGGCATGGAGTCGCGACCCAGAAATAACCCGGTAAACGGCTCAGTCCGATTGATATCCAGCACGAGATGCGTCACGCCGTAACGCGCCGCAATCTCTGGCACAACTTGAGGATCAGCATTAGGGATCACGACCCCAGATAACCCGGCGTGATAATACAACGCCGCGGGATCATTGACCATCACCACCGCGCCAGCGGGGAGATCGTCCGCCAGGGTCCGGTAAAAATCCGCATTGTGGTTCCAGGCCGAAAGCCGCGCCGTCAGAATCCCTATCCCGATCATCGCCGCCAGAACGACCAGGGCGCCGCTGAATACACTCTGTGCCTGCGCCCGCTGCCAACGCCGCCGCTTTGCCATCCAGCCAACAGCATCATCTAACCCGATCAGCCCTGCGCTGGCCCAAAAGGGCAGCAGCGCCGACGACGAGTGGAACAACCCGCCCCGGTAGCCGGGAAAAGCAAAGACGAACGTCATCGCCAGATGCAACCCGGCGGCATAGAGCAGCACGCCGAGCCAAAACGGATCGCGGCGGCGCAGCCACAACCCGATCAATACAAACGGACCTAGAATCACCCAGGTCTCGACGGCAACCCATGTGCCGAGATTGTTCGCCAGCGCCGTCAGGCGAGATTGAATGATATTTCCCAGGCCCCAGTTCCAAAAATCGGCGGGATTTGCGCCGGGAGGATAATTCACCAGTTCGTCATAACTGCGCATCCAGATCGTATCCAGCCCGCCCGACGGCAGCGGTGAATCGATCTCTGACCAGTTGCGCAGCAACCAGGGAGTCATTACCAACAGATAAGCCGCGATCCCGGCGGCTGACCAGCGCGCTGCTTGCCGCCAATTCCACCCGGCGCGCGGCCAAACAGCGACAAGGATCAACACGATCAATAGCAGCACACCATCAGCGCGGGCGAGGTGAGCCAATGCGCCACATGCCCCGCTGAGCGTGTACCAGCGCCAATTGCCTGACTCACGCCCGCGTCCGAGTGATATGAGAGCCAGTGCGCCGACCAGACCATATAGCGCGAAAGTATCCGTCGTGATCCAGAAGGGGGCATAAAACCCGCCGAATAAGACCAGCAGACCCACGATCCAGGCATGGCGGCGGCTCTGCCCCGTCCTGGCCCCTGACCAGAAAGCTAACGTCACCAGCCCGGCAAAACAAATAACAGATGGAAGCTGCGCCGCCCCAAACGACGCACCAAACAACACCATGCTGCCTGCGGCCAGCAGCGACTCCAACGGCATCCAGTAAGTATGGCTCGGCCCTGGCAGATGATCGGGCGGGTTGATGTACACCCACAGATAAGGATCGGTCAGCCCGTCCCCCTGGGCCAACCGCTGCCCTGCATTGAAATAATAATAAGCGTCGGTGTAACCCGGTTGGCGAATCAGAATCGCCAACAGCGATCCCCACAGCAGCGCCAGAGCAGCGATCAAAAGATAGGCACGGCGAGATGGCATTAGTTGGCGGCTCCCGCCAATTCGCCCGACATATCGACCAACAGCAGGGTGATACCGTTCAATTCCTTTTGCATGATCACTTGATCGCGCCGGGCTATCAGCCAATCAGACAGCGGCGAATTACTTGGTTCAAAGGGATCGAAGTCGGGCAAAACGCCCTGTTGGTGGCCGTCTTCGTTGGGATTACGATACAGTGCCCATACCCGGCTGACCGGGGTCTTGAACTGTTCTACGACTAACGATCCGCCTTCAAGCCAGGTGTAAGGCATGTCGCCCGTATCCCAATAGCGCCGGACCAACAGGATAACAATCGGCTCTTCAAGCAAGAGAGCATCTTCTGGCTGCTGCTCCGACTCAATAAATGCCGCCGCGCTGCGCCAATCCTCTTTTTCGTCATCTTCCCTTTCGAGCGTTGTTACCACACTCACACTGCCGACGACCATCACTACTACGGCCAATCCTATTCGCCAGTACAGTCGCAGAGGCAGATGGTTCCACCCATGCGCCGCCAACAAAATTACAGATGGGAGAAAAACGGTAAAATAACGGTCTACATAAAGCGGGCGAATGATGGACACCACAAAACCCAGGCTCAGCGGCGCCACCAACAGCCAGAACCAGTAAAAGTTCTGGCGATCTTTTTTGCGCTCGCGAACTGCTAACATTATTCCATATCCCAGACCAACCGCCGCCGCCGCTAAACCAACGGGCAAATACCAGGGGAAAGAACCATCGTAACCCAGCAGCATATTCCACAGAGTCACAGGAATCGCCGTTACCCTAGGGCGCGGAATCCAGCCAATACCAAAGGCGACTTGATCTTGCTGCAACAAGGCGATTATCCAGATCAACAGGGGAATACCGGCGATCACCTGTGCCCACAACCAGCGCCGGAAGAATCCCCGGTTACCGCGCAAGATAAACGCAAATAGAACGTATTGAGCCAGCGGCAGCCCGACAGCAAAATAATGGGTTACATAGGCTATCATGCTGCACAGGGTAAACGCGATCCAGTTTTTACGGGTTCGTTCACCGCGCAAGAGCAGCAAGAAGTAGTAGGAGGCCAGCAGCGAAAACACAAACAATAAGGGATAAGGCCGCGCCGTGCGTGACAGCCAGATATGATAGGGGTTAAACGCTAACAACCCGCCTGCCAACAGAGCCAGACGCTCATCGGCGTACAGCCGTACACTACAATATATAAGCAGCGCGACCCCGATCACGCCAAGCATGACCGAAGGCAGACGCAGCCAGAACTCGTTATCGGTAGGGAAAAAGCGCATCAGGATAAAATAGAGCGGCGTGTGGTTGCCAATTTCTAACACCTGGGTGAAAAATCGATCCCATGAAGCCTGGGCATAAAGTTCCGTGATCACTTCATCGTACCACAGGCTGGCTCGCCCCAACTGCCAAAGACGCAGCGCCAGCCCGGCCAGCATAATCAGTGCGCCAATCCACCAAAAAGAACGTGTGCGTTTTGAGACAGACGGCATCCTCACCCCTCCTGTAAAGCGGGTTTGGTGGACACAATAAACGATCCGGCGGACCACCAGCGACGGCGCATCAACCACAACAGGATCAGACTTCCAAACGGCAGAGGCAGATAAAGGCTGTAGTGTTCAAAATCGCCCTCCACCGTAACCAGAAATTGCACCCAGGGCAGCAGCCAAAGCATCAACAAACACACCGCAATCCACAGACTGCCCCACCGCCGGTTAGCGTAGACTAGTGCGCGAAAATAAAACACCAACGGAATTGTGAACACGACAAAATGCGGTGTCGCTGTGCGCACCGCTGAAAGGTGCGTCACTGTCAGGGTCAGCATAATCGTCCAGTCCAGGCGTTCAGAGTCACGGTGGATCAACACGCGATACCAGGCCCACAACATCAGACTCCAGAGCGCCAGATTGATCACCCACTCGCCCGCTTGCCCTAGCCCTAAATATTCTTGCGAAAGCACCTCAACCGGTGCGCCGATGGCCGTATAGGATGTATATTGTTGCAGTTGATCCACCCAACCGCCGATCCATCCTGGCTCCAGGGCAAAAGAAACGAGCATTAGCCCGCCCCACATCGCGCCGAAGCTGCCCACAAAATTCCAGCGCCGAAACTGCCACCCCCACAGCAGCAAAAACGGCACAAACAGAAATCCCATCTGCGGTTTAACGGTCGAGATAGCCAACGCCACCCCAGCGAGCCGATCCCGTTTTTTCGCCAGCGCCCACAGGGTAAGTACTTCGCAAAAGTACACTACATGGCCCACCTGCCCCAACAACAGCCCTCGCGCCGCCGGATAATATATCAGTGTCCAGAGAAGCAGCAGTGCCAGCAGCCAGGGTCGGGGCCGCCAACCAAACAGATTGAGCAGCAGAAACAAGCTGCCGATCAAACACACTTCGAGCAGGACCATCCAAATCGCTGAGGCCCAGGCGTAGGATACATAGACCAACGGCCAGACCAAAAACAGCGTGTAAAACGGGTAGGCGAAATACCCCAGGTCTTCGCCTTCGCGCGCGGCACGGCCATGAATGCGTACCTGGATATTCAGCGTTGCCTGATCACCGTAGGGATCCAGATCATCGCGCCAAAACGATCGAGCGCCTTCCCAGCGTGACAAAAAATCATTATGGCCGGGATGCGGCTCGGTCAGATAGTTATAGGTAGCCAAAATGTTCCCCACCAGCAGCAGCGCCAGAATACCCACCGCCAATAATGTTTGTAGTTTCATGGTTCGCACTCAGCCGCTAGCGCCTGCTGATCAGGGCCGGTAAACAGGTAAAGTCTCAAATCCTTAAAGTTTTTGACGGCTGCTTCAGTATAATGTTCGCGCAGCCAGCGCAGCGAATCATAACGCAGGTTATCGGGATCATCTTCGCCAAGTTCAACCATCTCATCTTCGAGCTTTTCAAACGTCACATACCAGACATGCGGCGCGCCCCCTGCTGCCTGCGCGATACACTCATCTGCCAGCAATCCGAGCGTTTTTTGCGTCGGGACGGCGAGTGTGTCGGAGCCAGAACCAGGAATATCGCGCACATAACGCTGCGGCAGATCGCGATCATAATACACCATGGGCAGCGCCGTGATTTTGTTGCCATGCACGATCACATCGGTTTCTTCGGCCTGCTGATCCAGATAGTCTGTGGCAGCGTCAAAAGGCGGCGTGGGAAAAGTATTCCAGGTGTAATGGGTGATCAGACTGAACACGATCACCACGCCCCAGGTCAGCGCCAAAACGCCGACAATCAACCCTGGCACACTCGCCCGTGTGAACAACCACGCCAACGCGATATAAAACATCACGGCAGAGGGAAGCAGCGCGCGCGGCAAAAAAACCGGTTGGACCAAATAAGACACGATCCACATGATCACCATCGGCATAAATGCCAGCCACAGCGCCCACAGCACCGGCAGGCGATCAGGCTGTTCGCGGCGTTTGTCGCGCAGCAAGGTATAGCCCCGGTAAAGAAGAAAAACGGTCAGCACCGCGGCGATCAAAAAAGTCGGCAGCCACCATGCGGGTGAAAAATCCAGGTTCACCGAAACGAACGTCCGCAGGGCTAACCAAAGGTGCAGCACATTCGGTTTTTGTACCCAGTATTGGCGTAGTTTGCCCAGTTGATCGGGTAAATTGAGCATCCAGGGTAAGTACAGTGCCAATGCCAACAGAGAGGCTAAAGCGGTGCGGATCATCTGCCCCCGGTGGTGCACGACAAAAGGCAGCAGCCCCAACGCCAACAGAACCATCGCAGCAAGCTGCTGGACATACATCGCGATGCCCGCCAGCACTCCAAAAGCCAGCCAGTATCCCCAGTGTCCATGCTGGCACGCTCGCCACAGTGTCCACGTCGCCAGCGTCAGCACCAGCGCCAACAGCGCATACATGCGCGTTTCTTGCGAATACTGCACATGAAAGGGCGCTACTGCCACGATCAACGCAGCGGTGCGGGCAGTGCGTTCATCGAACCAGTCGCGGGCTAATAAATAGACCGCTCCGACGGTCAGCACGCCGATCAAGACGCTGTACAGCCGCACAGCTGCCGGAGATTGGCCGAACACTTCCATCCAGGTATCTAAGCTGGCGTAATATAACAGGGGATGGACATCAGCCGCGCCGCCGTCCACCTGGGTCAGCGTGCCGTCCACCATCGCATCCCAGCCTTTTTCGGCAAACAGGACGGCAAACGCCTCATCGTACCACAAAGTGCGTCCGCCCAAATTGATCAGCCGCAGCCCGAAAGCCAGCAGCAGGATCAGGACGAGAATGGACCAGGGGCGGGATTTAAGCGCGCTCATGTCCAACCTCCTGGATCAACAGACGGTACAGCGCGATCACCAACCCGATCAATACCGCTGTGCGCATCAGGATAATCGTCACATAAGTTGGCAGCAGCGCCGTTGTGATCTCTCCTTCGGTCTCAGCCGTGCGCATGAACATCGCCGGATATTCAATGAAACCTGCGAATCCGATCACCAGGCACAGCAGCACCCCATTTCGATCAGGAAAATTGAGCAGAATAAGCGGAGTCAGCGTCAGCGCCCATTGAGGACTCCAGCCTTGAGTCCATAGAAAAAACAGGATGATCGTCACGCTGAAAAAAGCGACAATGCCCCGGTCATCCTGGCGCAGCCGCCGTGTAAAAATGAACAACCCCGCCGCCGCAAATGGAATCAGGCGCAGCCAGGCGGGAATCACGGGCGCATTGCCATACGGTTTGAAGGACGTATCGGGATCGAGGCGCGTATCGGTAGGGCTGAATCGCCCGGTGCGCAGATTGTCGTCCAGCAGCGCCCACACACTCTGATAAGATGCCTTGTTAAACTGCGCCAGCAATGAAGCCACCGCCATTCGCCCACCCCACGCGATCAGCAGCGCAAAAACCAGAGCCACGATCAACAGTACGATCAGGGTATAACGTAGGGCCAATTTGCGGTCATAAAAACGCCAGATCGTAGGCAAAAGGAGGATAGGGGTGTACTTGGTCAGAATTCCAGCCGCTGTCACCAGGGCAGAGCGGCGATCTCGGCCTTCCAGCAGCCACACCAGCGACAACAGCATCAGGAATACCACCAGCGTCTCAAATGTCCACCAGGGAAAAATAGCCGGAGCCGCCAACAGCGCATAAAACCAGGGCAGCGCCACTGCTGCGGCCTCGCCATGCAGCCGGCGCGCTAAGCGGCGCAACAAAACCAGATTGCCCACATCAAACGCCAGCATGATAAAACCGATCAGCGTGGCCCAAGACGCATAACTAAATTGTCCGCGAAGCTGGCCAATCCCGTACACCCCAGCAAACAGGCCGATGGACACCGGGGGAAACTCGTACCAATAATCGCGGTAGGGCAGATCACCCTCAACACTCTGACGAGCGAAATAATAGTAATAACGCAAATCCCCGAAGGTACTCATGCCGCGCTCGATCACGGTAGGTGAGCCGTCCTGCTTGTAACGTTCAAAGGTGTACGGCTGATAGACAACACCCATCAGCAGCCGGAACCCGATAAACAGGTAGAGCAGCAGCCGGAAGTCCGCCAGCCATTCAAACTGGGTAACAGGCGATGATGGCGTAGTTTTAGGAGGCTTACTCATCCACGCCTGCCCGGATAAACACGGCGGATCGTTCGTCGTCAAACAGGCGCTCCTGCCATTGTTCGGCTTGGGTGCGCAGACCGGCGGCTAAGATGCTGTCAGCTTCGACAGCCACAAACCCGATCTCCTGGTCGGTTAATGCCTGCTCCCACCCCTCGCGGAGAAACGAAATATTGAGATATTCGCGCAAGAACGCATCGTCATACAGATCGGTGCGCCCATCGACATAAACCGGCACATCCGGCGCGGCAAACATCAAATAACCGCCCCAGTTGTAACTGTTGAACATTTTGCCGGACGGCGGAGTCTCGTTGAGAAATTCCGCTACTTCCACCGGGAAATAGAGTTCTTGCGCGGCGCGAGCGGTCTTCGTGTTCACTGCCACCGCGATTTTTGCCAGCCCTCCCAGGATCACCAATACCAACAGCGTCACGTTAAGGATCATCATCGGGCCAGACACGGTGCGGCGGGGGTGAATCTGCCAGCCGCGATCCGCCAACCAAATTTCGACATGGCGCGCCAGAACCGGCGTAGCAGCAATCGCAAATACGGCGATATTACGACCCGCCGTCAAGGCCATAAACGCTGTTCCAGCCACCAGGGTGAGATCGGTCCAATCGATCCTGCGGCTGCTCAAGCCAGCCGCCGCCAGAATGCCGATCAGGAGCACGACAAACGGCCAGGTTTGCCGCTCGTGAAAGTTAGGAGACGCCCATTCTTGAATAAAATCTTGCAGTACGCCGATTCCTACCGTCTGAAACGGATAGGCCAGCATCCGCACACCGTTTGGATTCAGCGCAATCACCGGGATCGAAACCGCTGTAACCAGCACCATTTTTCTAAGACGCGGCCACTCCACCACGTCTTTATCGTCCTGATCCAACAGGTTACCCAACACTTCGCCGATTAGGGATCCGAACATGAAAATGAAGCCAATCGCAAAACCGCCGTGCAGGTTAGCCCACACGAACATGATCACTGGGATAGCCCACAGACGATCTATCTGCCTGCGTTTATACAGGTGCAGCAGGTAAAGGACCAGCGCGCCGAACATAAACGAGAACATTTGCGGGCGCGGCGACCAAAACACCGCCGCTGCTGCCGTCCCCAGCACGACCGCAAAAGCACGTACATAGACGCTACCTTCGCACATCTGATAGACAAAAAACATGCCCAATGTCGCCAGCGCGGCCATATACAACGAGAGGCCGATATTGCCGGTATCGCCGGGCTGACCATCACCGCCGAACAGTTTGTAGACCCCATAAATTACAAGCTGCGATCCCCAACTGTGATCGATCCAACGTTCGCCTAAACGAGTATGTGAAAAGGGATCGGTAGTGGGGATGCTGTGGTGATCGACAATATATTCACCGCTGCGGATATGCCACCAGGTATCGGTATCGGTTGGCGTGCGAACGGCCATCGCAAACAAAAGAATAAACAGAATGGCGACCATCAATCTTTGGATGGTCAGCTTACGCAAAAACGACATACCTGCCCCCTGGAACCGGCGCGGACCAGTGCAAACCACACAGACCAGCATGAAGAACCGACACTAAGCGATAACAACACTCCTCAATCATGGCGCAACCCGGCGATCTCGTCAAACTCATGGCTGGCTCGACGCGAGGAAACTGCGTTATACTCGCCCGCACAACAAGGAGAAACCCAACCTATGGCCGCAACCCCCATGATTGACGCTCTACCCGCTTCATTTGCGACACAAGGCTTAAGTTCGGCTGAGGCCCAGCAGCAGCGCGAAAAAGGGCTGGCGAACGATGTGCCGATCAAGTCCAGCCGCTCGCTGGTGCAGATTCTCAGCGAGAATTTTCTATCACTCACTAACGTCATCCTGTTTGTGATCATGATCATCCTGGTCGTGGTTGGCAAACCGAGCGACGCCATTTTGACCGGCGGCGCGGTGCTGCTGAACGTCGGGTTTGGGGTGTTTCAGGAAATCCGTGCCAAACAGCAATTAGACCGGATCGCGCTGCTGACCCGCCCCAAGGTGATCGTGATCCGCGATGGGCAGGAAAAACAGGTTGATCCTGCCGAAGTGGTGGTAGGAGATGCACTGGTGCTGCGCCCTGGCGATCAGATCGTGGTGGATGGACGGCTGATCAGCGATAAACGGGTGGATGTGGACGAGTCGCTGCTCACCGGGGAATCCGATCATGTCCCTAAAGGCACCGGCGACACGGTGATGTCCGGCAGTTTTTGTGTGGCCGGCAGCGGCGTCTATGTCGCGGAGAAAGTAGGGCGAGAGAGTTTCGCCTTCCAACTGACCGCCGGGGCGCGTGAATATCGCCGTATCCTCACCCCGCTCCAACGGCAGGTGAGCATCGTGGTGCGTCTGCTCGT
>JACRBK010000593.1 GCA_016234525.1 Chloroflexota bacterium | reverse complement strand
TGGGTGCGCCAGCAGGGAATCGTCCACTTTTTTGAGGTCGGGCGCGGCATCTGCCATCAAGTCCTCAGCGAAGAAGCTGTGGTGCTGCCCGGCGAAACGATTCTCGGCGCAGACAGCCATACGACTCATTTCGGCTGGATGGGCGCGTTTGGGGCTGGAATCGGGCGCACGGAGATGGCGGCATTATGGGCCACCGGTGAACTGTGGGTGCGTGTTCCTGATGCGATGCGTATCACCCTGGCGGGCAAATTGTCCGCCGGGGTTACTTCCAAAGACCTCAGTTTGCGGATTTTGGGCGATCTGGGGGCGGATGGCGGCCTGTACCAATCCGTCGAGTTTGCGGGTGAGACGCTGGATGGGTTGTCGGTCGCATCGCGGGCGGTGATCCCGAATATGATGGCGGAGTTCGGCGTCAAAAATGCGTATCTTCCCCCCGATCAGGCTGTGTTCGATTACCTGGAATCGCGCCGCAAACGCGCCTATACGCCGCTGTATCCTGATCCCGATGCGGAATATGCCGCCGAATATCGCCTGGATGTCAGCGCGCTTGAGCCGCAGATCGCCTGCCCGGATCGCCCCGATAATGTTTTCCCGGTGTCGCAGGTAGCAGGTCAGCCGATCCAACAGGCCTTTCTCGGCACCTGCACCAACGCGCGGCTGGAAGACCTGCAAGCTGCTGCTGACATTTTGCGCGGGCAGCATGTTCGCTGCCGGTTGTTGGTCATCCCCGCCAGTTCTCAGGTTTACCTGGATGCGCTGCGGGCCGGCGTGATCGAAATCCTGCTCGAAGCGGGCGCGGCGATTGGCACGCCCGGCTGCGGCCCCTGCATGGGGAATCATATGGGCATCCCTGCGCCGAACGAAAGCACGATCAGCACGGCAAATCGTAACTTTCGCGGGCGCATGGGGACACAAGACGCGCCGATCTACCTCGCCAGCCCGTATGTGGTCGCGGCGAGCGCCATTCGGGGCCAGATCACCGATCCGAGGGAGTTTTTGTCATGACCAGCCAATACAGCAAACCATACCGCTGCTGGGTGTATGGAAACGATGTGAATACCGACGTGATTTTCCCTGGCCGTTACACCTATACCATCACCGCGCCGGAGGAGATAGCCGCGCACGCCCTCGAAGACCTGGATTCCACCTTCGCGGGACAGGTGAGGCCGGGTGATGTGATCGTTGCCGGGCGTAACTTTGGGTGTGGCAGCAGCCGCGAACAGGCGGTGACCACGCTCAAACATGCCGGAGTGAATATCATCATCGCGGAGTCGTTCAGCCGCATCTACTTTCGCAACTGCATCAATCAAGGGGTGCTGCCGGTGGTCTGTGCCGGATTAAGCGCCATCGTCAAAACGGGCGACATCATCGAGATTGATCAGCAGGCCCACTGCATCAGCGCCGGGGATCGCACCTTTGTGATCCCCGCGCTGTCGCCATCAGTGCAGGCGATTTTGGAGGCGGGCGGGCTGGTCCCTATGTTGCAGCGGCGTTTTAAGGAGCAGAACCCATCATGACCCATCTGATCACGCTGATTCCTGGGGATGGTATCGGTCAGGAAGTGATCCCGGCGGCGCGTGAAGTGCTGGAATCGCTGGGCCTGCCGCTGGAGTTTCAAGAAGCCGAAGCCGGTTTTGGCGCGTTTGAGCGCGGCGGGGATGCGCTGCCTGCCACCACGTTAGAACGCTGTCAGCAGAGTGACGCCGTCTTGTTCGGCGCGACAAGTTCTCCTATGACCAAAGTGGCAGGTTATCGCAGCCCGATCATTCAGCTTCGCCGTCATTTTGATCTGTTCGCTAACTTGCGCCCGGCGGTGGGCGATGGGATCGATCTGTTGATCGTGCGCGAGAACACCGAAGGGCTGTACAGCGGACGCGAACGCCTGGAAGATGATGGCGCAACGGCGATCACCGAGCGGGTGATCACCGCCCGCGCTTCCGAGCGGATCGTGCGCGCAGCCTGTCAATGGGCCATGACGCGCCGCCAACAGTTGACGGTTGTCCACAAGGCCAATGTGCTTAAAGAAACATGCGGCTTGTTCCGGCGCGTGGCGCTGGATGTGGTGCGCGAATTTCCGGCGCTGACCATCGAAGAAATGTTGGTAGACACTACCGCAATGCGGCTGGTGAAGACTCCCGGCCATTTTGATGTGATCGTGACGACCAATCTGTTTGGCGATATCCTGAGTGATCTCGCTGCCGGGTTGACCGGCGGGCTGGGAATCGCTCCCTCGGCGAATGTGGGCGCGGATCGCCCGGCATTGTTTGAGCCAGTACACGGCAGCGCCCCAGATATTGCCGGGCAGGGTATCGCTGATCCGCGTGCCGCGATTCTCAGCGCCGCGATGATGTTGGACACACTCGGTTATCCCGATCAGGCAGCGGCGGTGCGGCGGATCACGTATGCCACGCCGCACACTGGCTCGACTCGGCAGACAGCTCAGGCAGTGATCGCGCAGTTGCAGCAGGAAAAAGTGCCATGTCCGACCTGCTGATGGAACTGGTGCGGTGTTACAGCCCCTCCGAAAACGAAAATCCGGCAGTGCAGCTTCTCTCCGGCTGGATGCTAGCACACGGTTTTCATGCCTGGATCGATGAAGCTGGTAACGCCTGTGGAACTCGCGGGGCGGTCGATGCGCCACATACGCTGCTGATGCTCGGCCATATCGACACCGTGCCCGGCGAAATCCCGGTGCGAGTGGAGGATGGCAAGTTATATGGGCGCGGCAGCGTGGATGCTAAAGGCCCGCTGTGCGCGTTTGCCGAAGCCGCTGCCCAGGCCGTGATCCCGGATGGGTGGCGCGTGGTCGTGATCGGCGCAGTGGAAGAAGAGATCGCCACTAGCCGAGGCGCGTATTATGTCCGCGATCAGTTCGCGCCTGACCAGTGTATCATCGGGGAACCGAGCGGCGCGGATCGGATCACACTGGGGTATAAAGGCCGCCTGTTGGTGGATTACGCCTTGCGCCGCCCAGTGGTCCATTCCTCGCGCCCAGAACCGACAGTTGGCGCGTTGGGCGCGGCGTTCTGGCAGGCGGTGATCGCGTGGACGGATCAGCAGAACAGTGGACAAAACCGCCTGTTTGATCAGGTGATCCCTGGTTTGCGCACGATCAATACCTCTACCGATCATTTTTACGATACGGTAGAACTCACAGTTGGATTTCGCCTGCCGCCGCGCCTCACGCCTCCCCAGGTGTTTGAGGCCGTGTCCGCCTTCGCCGAACCCGAAAGCGATCTACGGGCCTACAGCACCGAAATTGCCTATTTGGGCGACAAAAACAATGTGTTGGTACGCTCAATGTTGGCGGCGATCCGCGCGCAGGGGCAGCAGCCCGGTTTTGTGCTCAAAGGCGGAACCAGCGATATGAACGTAGTCGGCGTAAAATGGACCTGCCCGATTATCGCCTATGGACCGGGCGACAGCAGCCTGGACCATACGCCGGATGAACATGTATCGCTGGCGGAGTATGCGCAGTCGGTGGTCGTGCTGCGCCACCTGATCGAACACCTGGGGCAGAAATAGCCTATCAGGATTTTGTAGGGGCGCAGTGACACTTCGCCCGCGCCCCACTAATCTCACTTGTCTATCACTGTGCGGATGGCGGCAACGATGATCTTGTGTTCGGTCTGGTGCATCCGAGTCTCAAAATCGTCTACTGTGTCGCCGGGGTGAATCGGGACCACCGCCTGCTGGATCACTTCGCCCGCGTCGATTTCGGGAATCACATAATGCACCATACATCCGCCGTGTTCAACTTCGCCGCGCTGGTAGGCTTCATACGACTCGTGAATCCCCTCTGTGCCGGGGAACATTCCCGGTAAAGCGGGGTGTAGATTGATCACCTGGCGCGGGAATTGATCCAGAAAGACCGGGCTTAAAACGTGCATCCACCCGGCTAACACGATCAGATCGGGCTGGTAAGGGCTGAGCTTCGCCGCAAGATCGGCGTCGTATTCAGTCCGATCCGCGCCGCGATCTTTGTAGGGTTTCAGCGGAAAATACAGGGTGGGTACACCGGCTTTGTGGGCGCGCTCTAACCCATATGCCGAGGCCCGATTCGAGACGACCAGCGCCACTTCTGCCGCCAGCTCGCCCGCCTGGACCGCGTCGAGAATCGCTTGCAAGTTTGAGCCAGAACCAGAAATCATTACGATGAGTCGCATGGAAAAACCCCTTAGCTTACCGTCACGGCGGCTGATCTCTGCACTATCTCGCCGACGGTAATTACTTCATGGGCGAGATTCTGGTCAACGAGATTAACCTGAGATGGCAGAATAACCAACAAACATTCCAGTCTTAAGTGCACAAAACTTGCCTTTACTTTATTACGATCTCGATACAATTCAGGGTCGTTTTTCGTGTAAAATTTCACCAGTGGTTCAATTTGGCGAAACAGCATATAAATATAGTAAGTCATGTTCTAGGGGTGGCTCCCACGAGTCGATCAGGTCAATGGTAATGACATCTTCCAATACATTTACTCAAGAGACGTTTCTCTCTCCTTTTACCTGGCGTTATGGCTCGGCGGAAATGCGCCAGTTGTGGAGCGACATTTACCGGCGCAAGTTGTGGCGGCGCATCTGGGTAGCTCTGGCAACCGCACAGGCTGAGGTCGGCTTAGTCACTGCCGAGCAGGTCGCCGATCTACAGGCCCACCAGGAAGATATTGACCTGGAGCGCGCTCAGGCGTATGAAGCTGAACTGCGCCATGATGTTATGGCCGAGATTCGCACGTATGCCGAACAATGCCCGGTTGGCGGTGGAATCATTCATCTGGGGGCGACCAGTATGGATGTCCTCGATAATGCCGACGCGCTGCGGCTGCGTGAGGCGGTTTGTATGATCCAACAACGGTTGCGGGTGCTGCTCGAACATCTGGCACAACAGATCGAGACCTGGGCCGATGTCCCTGTGATGGGCTTTACCCATATACAGCCTGCCGAACCAACCACGCTGGGTTACCGGCTGGCCCAATATGCCCAGGATTTGTTAGCGGATTGGGCCGACCTGGACCGTTTGGTGATTCGCGGTAAGGGGATCAAAGGGGCAGTTGGCACAGCGGCCTCGTACACTGCCTTGCTCGAAGGAACCTCGACCTCGGCGGCGGACCTCGAAGCGCGTGTCATGAAACTTCTCGACCTGCAAGCGTTTGACGTTGCCACCCAAACGTATCCACGTAAACAAGACTGGCAGATCGGCTGTGTCTTGGCAGGCATCGCGGGCAGCCTGTACAAATTTGCCTTCGATTTCCGGCTGCTGCAATCGCCGCCGATTGGAGAATGGTCCGAACCCTTTGGCAGCAAACAAGTAGGATCATCGGCCATGCCGTTCAAACGCAACCCGATCAGTGCGGAGAATATCAACAGTTTGGGGCGTTGGGTCGCCGCGCAGGTTCCGGTCTTGTGGGACAACGCCGCCCATTCGCTGCTCGAACGCACGCTTGACGATTCGGCCAACCGCCGGATCGTGCTGCCCGAAATATTTCTGGCAGTCGATGAAATGCTGGCGACGGCGTCCCGACTGGTGCACGGGTTACAGGTGGATCGGACTGCCATTGATCGTAATATGGCAACCTATGGCCCCTTTGCCGCTACCGAACGGCTGATGATGGTCGCTGCCCGCGCCGGAGCCGACCGCCAGGTAATGCACGAACTTCTGCGCGAACACAGCCTGCGCGCCTGGCAAGATATTCGCGCGGGCCGCGCGAATCCTTTGGCGAATGCCCTGGCCGCTGACGAATTTGTTTTGCAGTATCTCACAGCAGAGTCCGTTCACGAGATTATGTCCGGCGGAACTTATCTGGGTAACGCTCCCCAAAAAGCTCACGCTGCCGCCGAATTGGTCTCTATGACTCTGCAAACCGCCCGGTAGTTTGAAAACGGCTGAAAACGACTTTTGCAGGCGGCACAGCCGATTCTATTGTCATTGGTGAAACAGACCCTATTTGCTTTGTTTACAGAATTAAGCAGTATACTAGATAAAAGTCATACAATTATGGAAGGTTGAGTAATAGAATGTCTCTCATTTTGATATAAGTAATATTACTCATCTGTTAGTTTTATTTTATTAGCAAGTGGGGTTTTGTTTTCTTTGCAATCTGTTTGTTTTTGGTTTCGAAAGGGTTGAAAAAGGAAGAGAATTGGGCAGCCTGGTGGAGTGAACAGCAGTATGTCAAACTCTAAAAACACCGGCGACATGAGCAACCTGATGCGGGATGCGGTTCTGACAGTGGATTATGCTTCGTTCATGATTACGCGGACGAACCCGGCGGCTCAACAACTGTCAGGTTACAGCCCAAAAGAACTTAGCGGCATCCCCCTCACCCAGTTGTTTCCGGCGCTTTCTCCGGCGTTGGTCCATGATGCGCTTGAACAATCGGGTGGAGATATCTGTTATGATGAAGTGCTGCATTCAAAAGATGACCGCGTCATACTCACCCAACTGCGAATCAATACAGCTCCATTAAAGAATGCGTTATGTTTGATCTGCGTGGTACGCGACATTACTCCCATCATAAAACAGCAGCCCGCGTTGAAAGAGAGCAAAAGATTGTACGATTCACTGGTGGATGCTGTCCCTGAACTCGTATTTAGAATTGACAGTGCTGGAACTTATCTCGATTATAAAATTCCCAGAAATTTAGGACTCAAAGAACCCCGCCCTGAAGAAATCATTGGCAAAAAGATTAAGGATATTGTTCCCGCGTATGTCAACGAACTGGCTATGCCCGCCATCGAAAAAGCGATTGCGTCGGGCGGGGTGCAGATGATCGAATATGACATTGAGGAACCGGGCGGTCTGCACTCTTATGAGGCGCGTTTTGTTGCCAGTGTGGAAAACGAAGTTATCGCCGTCGTGACCGATGTGACCCCGCGCAAACGTGCAGAGGCTTCCTCGCTCGAAAATCAGATGACGGCGCGGGCGCTGCTCGATGCTTTTCCCGACATCGCGCTGCTGATGGATCGAGAATGGACCATTCTGGCAACCAATCAAGCGTTTTCCAAACGATATAACAAGCCTATTGAACAATTGATTGGAACCAATGCGCTGGATCCTCTTCCGCCTGCGGTCGCAGAACTGCGGCGACGGATGGGTGAAAAGGTGCTTAAGACGGGGAAATCTGAATACTTCGAGGATTTTAATCAAGGCAGGCATTATCTTCATAGCGTTCATCCCCTTCGCAACGCGAACGGGGTGGCTGATCGTATTGCTGCTTTTGCCAGGGATATTACCGAACAAACCCGTAATCAAGCCTTATTAAAGCGGCAGCAGGCTTTGCTCGAAGGGGTAGCCCAGGCGACAACCCGGCTGTTAGTCGAAATCGATGTGGAATTGGCGGTACAAACGGCGATCAATATCCTGGGTGAAAAAGTAGGCGTGGATCGTGTGTTTGTCTTCAAAAATCACCCACATCCTCAGACCAAACAACCGGCTACTACCTGTTGGAAAGAGTGGATTCGCCCCGGTATTCCGTCCGAAAAAAACAAACCTGTGCTGCAAAATTTGTTGTGGCAAACGTTTGGTTTACAAGACTGGTACGACCGGCTGTCTCAGCGAGATATAGTCAAAGACCTGGGATTATTGGTCCAAAATTTGGGCGATGCTGCTCAAAACTTTCCTATTCAGTCCCTGCTGGTTGTCCCCGTATTTATTGACAATGAGTTTTGGGGGTGTGTCGGGTTCGATCACCGGCAGGTGAAACATGAATGGTCGGATGGAGAAATTGACGTACTGCGCATGATGGGAACCAGCGTTGGCGCGGCGATAGCTCACCAGCGCGCGAAGGAGAATTTGCGCCAGGCACACGAAATCTCTGAAATTCTGCGTAACGTAGGGATGGCACTGACTTCGACTCTGAAACCGGAAGAAATCTGGGGCAGTTTATTGGAACATGCCAAACGAGTCGTCCCCTATACAGCAGCGAATGTGATGTCTGTTGAAGGTAATGAGGCCCGCATTGTCAATGTCGCGGGTTACGAAAAAGTAGGGATGTCGAATCTTGAAGTTAAAAAAGTAGTCTTTAATGTGGAAGAAAATCCGATTATCCGGCGCATGATCCAGACGCGCCGCTATTACCGCAGCGACGACACTTATGCTGATCCTTTGTGGGTGCGAGTGCCTGGCACAGATTGGCTGAAATCATGGCTAGGCGTTCCCATTGTAGCCAAAGGCAAGGTGGTCGGTTTTTTCTCAATGGACGCCACAGAACCAGATGCGTTTGATGAGCGAGCCGTTGAGCATATCACCGCGTTTGCCGAGCAAGCCGCCAGAGCATTTCAAAACGCGCTGCTCTTTGAGGATGTTCAAAATCTCGAACAAATCAAATCGGAGATGATTCGGATCGCCTCTCACGATCTGCGCAGTCCGTTGACCCGTATTCTTAATCTCTGTCAGAAGATAGAGGGGAATTTCCCCGCCAACCATCCTGCGCCAGAAATGTCCGATCTGACTCACATTCGTGAGGCGGCTCAGGATATGAACCAGATTATCAATGAGCTGCTCTCGTTAGAGCGCATCGAAGCGCGTTATCGTAAGGCAGAGCCGCTCGACTGGTGCAAGATGATCGAATACAGCGTGAATATTTCGCGGGCCGATCTCGAGGCTAAGCGGCATCACCTTGAGGTTCACTGTGCGGCGGATCTGCCCATAGGCAAGGGCAACTCTACCCAACTGGAACATGCCATTTTGAACATGATCCAGAATGCGATTAAATACACCCCGGCAGAGGGAAAGATTGAAGTACGCGCGCTGCTTAAAACCTATACCGGTCAGCCGGTTGTTGCCATTGAAGTCGAGGATAACGGCATCGGTGTGCCCGCCGAAGAACAGGCAAAAGTCTTCGAGCCGTTTTACCGGTCGCGCCGGTCGCACTCACAAGAAGCGACCGGGATCGGACTGGGGCTGTCGGTCGTTAAAACGGCGGTCGAAGATCACCGGGGGCGGGTTTATCTGGACAGTGTTCCCGGTGAAGGAAGCCTGTTCGGGTTCTGGATTCCAGTCTAACCCCCGGCCATATAGGGGAAAACCGCTACCTGGTCGCCCGGATGCAGCGTTTCGTCCATTTCAGCATGAGTCTGGTTGACCGCGAAATGCCACGATGATTCATGCCCGGCCAATGCCGGAAAACGCCTGACCAGCAGTTGAACCATCTCGTCCAGTTTTGCGCCTTCGGGAACGAGCAGCGTACACTGCCCGGTCCCTACGGCCTCACGCATACTTGCAAAAAAACGAACCGTAATTTCCACCACTATCCTCCTGCATCAGCTCGATTTACCTTT
>JACRBK010000592.1 GCA_016234525.1 Chloroflexota bacterium | reverse complement strand
TGCGCTTTAACCCCAAATTTGACGATGCCTATGTCTCCAGGGGCGATGCCCGCAAGAAACAGGGTGATCTGAAAGGCGCATTAACAGACTATAATGAGGCACTGTGCCTCAATCCCCAAAATGCTATTGCTTCCTTTAGCCGAGGGAATATCTACTATGCCCAGGGCGACCTAAATGGCGCGATAGCCGACTATAACGAGGCATTACGCATTTTTCCTCGGTATTCCTCAGCCTACATCGCCCGGGGTCGTGTCCGCCAAGCCCTGGGTGATCTGGACGGGGCAATTGACGACTATAACGAGGCATTACGCATTTTTCCTGGGCATTCCTCAGCCTACTTTTACCGGGGCCATGTCCGCCATGATCAGGGCGATCTGAACGGCGCAATTGCCGACTATAATGAAGCACTACGCCTCGGTCCCCAAAATGCCAAAACCTACTTCAATCGGGGTTTTGCGCGCCAAGTCCAGGGTGATCTGGACGGAGCAATTGACGACTATAACGAGGCACTCCGCCTCGATCCTGAGCGTGTTTCGGCTTACGGGAACCGAGGTCTTGTACGAAAAGCCCAGGGTGACTTAAACGGCGCAATTGCCGATTATAACGAAGTGTTGCGTATCAATCCCCAGGATGCCTTAGCATACTGTAACCGAGGCAATATCCGGCAAATTCAAGGCGATATAGACGACGCAATAGCAGATTATAATGAGGCACTGCGCCTCTGTCCCCAGGATGCTTCGGCCTATAACAACCGGGGATACGCCTATGAACAGCAGGAAAAAATCGAGGAGGCGTTGGCAGATTATGAATCTGCGCTGCGTATTGATCCTCAGCACGAACGGGTCATGAATAACCGCGCCAACTTGCTCAAGAGGATGAACAAATAGGCGGTGGAAAATGGGCGAGGCAAGCCTCGCCCCTACATAGGCTAACGCGCCTCCCCTTTCCCCGCTTCGCACAGAAAGGGGCCGAGGGATAGGGGTAAATTCTTCGCTGACCGCTGCTTTTCCCCTATATTTAAGGGGCGTGCAAACATACACCTTGCGATAAAATAGGGTCATCCTTTTTTGTCTTGGTATCATAACAAGGAGTGAGGGTGATGGATGATAATAAAAGTGCAATGCTCGGTGGGGTGGTGTTTTTGGTCGTGGCGCTGATTGTGGCGGGCTATTTCGGCTACCAGGAATATACCAAGTGGGCGTTTGAGAAAGAGTTCGGTCAACCCATTATCAGCATGTGCGCGAATCCGGGCACAGGGCAGGCCAATGAATTTTATGGGCCGGACAAACCCAAACCCTGGCGCGCCGTGGTCGTGAATGTGGATCGTAAAGACGAGTTTCACGGCGAACTACCCTCTGAGGCGCGCGCGGACAAACTCGAACAGGTGGACGTGGTAGTGTGCCGGGCAGCCAAAGGACGGCAGATCGTCGAAGAATGCCCGTATATGGGCCGGGATGGCACACAGTACGTCGTGCGGCGGTATGTGCGTTATCAGGACTTTATCGTGCTCAATCCGACCACGGGGCAGCGGGTCGCCAATCTGCATGTGTTGGGTGCAGCCCCCACACTCTGCCCTGATCAGATGTATGTTGATGATAAACCGCTGGTGGGCAAAGAACCAGGGTTCCGCGAATTTTATTACTCCCTGCTCGATCTGACCTGGCGCTAATCACCCACCCATCGCGGCGGGCGCAGCGCTGTGTCCCGGCAAGAGTCACTAAAACGAGGCTAGTATATCCATGGCAACGGGCGGGCAAAAACGCAGTTATGGCGAACCGCAAGACAGCAGCGTCAACGTATTTCTGATCGCGGTGGTACTGGCAGGAATCGTGCTGATCTGTTTGCTGCTCTATACACTGCTGAGTCCGATCCTGTTGGGGAGCGACGACGAACCCGAATATCAGGTGATCCCCTTTGGCAGCGACTCGACTCCCACCGTGACGGTGATCATCCCGCCCACCTGGACGCCGATGCTCACCGCGCCCGCGTCTCCGGCGCCCACCTTCACCCCGGCCCCGACACTGACTCCGGCATCGCAGCAGGTGAAGATCACAGCGAGCAACGCTGCCTCTTTGCAGCGGATCGCGGCGCTGGCCGGTCACAGCAGCGCGGTGAGCAGCGCCGCCTACAGCCCGGATGGACTGTGGCTCGCATCGGGTGATTGGAGCGGGCTGATCAAATTGTGGAATGCGTCCAGCGGGATCGAAATTTACACCTTTCGCAGTGCCAGCAACCGCGTCGACAGCGTGGCCTTCAGCGCCGACAGCACGCGGCTGGCGGCGGCTGGACAGGATACGCTGGTGCGGTGGTGGATCGTGGCGGAAAACTTCGCCCTGCCCGACCTGGGCGGCCCGGCGGCAGCGATCAACGCGATCACGTTTAGCGCTAAGGGCGGTTTGATCGCGGCGGCGAGTGACGATGCCAAAATTTACCTGTGGGATGTGGAAACCGGGGCCGTGCGCGGCACACTGTCTGGCCACACGTCCTATGTGACCAGCCTGGCATTTTCGCCGGACGGAACCGTGATCGCTGCCGGGGGCGAGGATGATACGATCCGGCTGTGGAGTGTGCCGGACGGCGCGGCGTTAGGCGTGCTGCAAGGGCATACCTCCGCCGTATCGAGCGTAGCCTTTGCGCCGGACGGTCTGCATCTCGCTTCGGCGGGC
>JACRBK010000590.1 GCA_016234525.1 Chloroflexota bacterium | reverse complement strand
GTCCGAGTAGCATTTGGAGATGTAGGGGCAGGGCTTGCCCTGCCCTGGGCGACGCAAGCATCGCCCCTACAAAATCAACGTGGACTAACCACTACCCCCTCTCCAACCGGGTTGGAGAGGGGCTTACAGCCAGACGCTCCCCTCTCCACTAGCGCAGCGCAGAGGGGTGGGGACACAGGGGTGGGGCTAAAAAGTGGGCGCTGCCGCGCCTACCCAAACACCTTCAGGAGAATAAATTGGCCGTGCCAAAATCGCGCCTCTTGATCATCGAAACGCAGCGGCGGCGAGCCAGCCGCGCCTGGCGCATCGCGCGGGCCATGTGGCGCAACGGGCGTGTGATCGGGCGTGAGTTTCGCGCGCCGATTGGGGTGTTTCTGGTGGCGATCTTCGGCGGCGGCTGGCTGTACGGCGAACTGCTGGTGCGGGCCGGGTATGAACGCCTGCCCTTCCTGGATCTGCCCTATACCATGTTGGCGCTGATGCTGTTTCAAGTCCCTACGGAACTGCCGCGCCAGACAGAATTGATTCTGTTCTGGTATCTGATGCCGCTGGTCGCGCTGTACGTTGCCGGGCGGGGCGTGTTTGAGTTTATCAACCTGTTTTATCGCTCCGACAAGCGCCATACGAGTTGGGAGGAAGCTGTGGCATCGACCTATCGTAACCATGTGATTGTGTTAGGCGTCGGCCACCTGGGGACGCGCGTAGTGCGCGCCCTGGTGCAAATGGGTTTTGAGGTCGTGGCGATTGATCTGAAGCCCGACGACCAAAAAAATGTCGAACTGACCGAACTTGGCGTGCCGCAGGTGGTCGGCGATGGGCGGCTGAGTAATACCCTCGACAAAGCCGGAATCCGGCATTCCCGCGCGCTGATCGTCTGCACCTCGAACGATCACATGAATCTCGAAGTGACGATGCGCGCCCGCGACCTGAATCCCGGTTTACGGATCGTCGTGCGGGTATGGGATGACCAGTTCGCCGCGCAGATTCGCCGTTTTATGAACGTGGAAGCGGTGCTGAGCGCCACCGATCTCGCCGCGCCCTCGTTTGCAGGATCAGCGCTGGGTATCGAGATCACCCAAACGTTGACGATCAACGATGAAGAATACAGCATGATCCGGCTGCAAGTCGCGCCGGGGTCATTTTTGGACGGCAAACAGATCGACGTGCTGCAAGATGAAGAAGATATGGACATTGTGCTGCATGGTCACGACAGCAGCGTCCAGGTGCATCCCGCCGGGGAAACCGTGATCCACGCCGGGGATACCCTGGTGATCTTCGCTCTGCATCGCAAAATTACCGATGTTGTCGCTCGCAATCAACGCCATCGTTCCAACCGAGGCCAGGGATGAAACTTAATTTTCGGATGAAGATCATTGTGTTTTTGCTCTCGATCTGCTTTTCGCTGCTGGGGATTGAGATCGGGCTGCGGTTGGTGGACCCCTGGGGCATGAATTATTTTTGGGATGTTGCCGATATTTGGAATCAGGCCGAGGCGCATCCCAACCGAATTGCTGCGCTGCCGCCGGGCCGCTACCGGCTGCGCGGCTGGACTGTGAACCAGTTGGATAACTTTACGCGGCGTGTGCCCGCCAGCCAGGGCGGCGAGTGTGAGATCGTGTTTGTGGGCGACAGCATGACCTGGGGACATGGCGTAGACGATGACGAAACCTGGGTGAATCTGGTCGCGGCGCAGCTTCGTGGCACGACGGTGATCAACGCGGGGTTTGATCAATATAACAGTGACAATGTGCTGCGCGCCCTGGCTGATTTTCCTGACGCGGACCTGTTCGTTTATCTGGTGATTGATAACGACGCCGAACCTACCGTCGTTGTGACCCACCAGCCCACCGCCAGTATGCTCAAAATGTATCTGGTGTACGGCGCATATTATCTCACGACCGGCGACACCGGCACGATTGAGGAAGAGAACCGGCAAGAAGAAAAAGGCCGTTTTGAGTCGGATATCGCGCAGTTAGCCGCCGATGGGCGCGTGGTCTTTTTCGGGTTTGATGAGCCGTTAGCCAGGAGTCTCATCCCCGATTATCCGATCACGCTGCTTCCCAGTATGACGCACCCGCTCTCGCTGGTGGACCGGCATCCTGATCCTGAAGGGCATAAGGATTTTGCCGCCTCTATTCTGCCCGATCTTCAGACGGCGGTAGCCGAACACTGCCCCTAGATCGTCAAGGCGTTTGTCTGAATCACCCGTTTTAACGCCATGCCTAAATAAGCTACAATGGGGATGTTCAGACACGCAGAGGATTCTCCGATGGCAGTCATTACCCTTTCACGCGAGGTCGGCAGCGGCGGCGAAGAAATCGCCCGGCGGGTGTGTGATGTGTTGCGCTATCGCTACTTCGACAAAGAATTGATGATCGAGGCGGCGGCTGACCTGGGCTTGGCCCAGGATCATGTGGTGGATTATTCTGAAGATCGCTACGAGGTGCAGAACTTTTTCGCGCGCCTGTTCCGATCCGGCCCGCGCCCGATTAAAACTGTCCCGGGGCCGCACACCGACGCGGCAGGGAATGTCACGCCGAGCGCTGCTACTATTGACGAAGGGCGCTACGTCGAACTGATCAAGAGCGCCATCCAGGCGGCTTACAGCGTCGGGGATGTGGTGATTCTGGGGCGCGGTGGGCAGGCGATTTTGCAGGACAAATCGAATGTGCTGCATGTGCGCGTGGTGGCTCCGCTTGGTTCTCGGCTAGAGCGCCTGCACCGTGTCGAAAAAATCAGCCTGGACGAAGCCCAACAGAAGATCGGGCGGCAGGATCGCGCGACCGCTGAATATCTCGCCCGCTTTTTTGGCATCCGGTGGGACGACGCGACGTTGTACCACCTGGTGATCAACACCGGCAAACTCGGCATCGAAGGTTCGGTGCAGTTGATCGTAGATGCGGTGGTTCAGCTTCGCGCCGCGTCGATGGCCTAACCCTCTTTCAGGCACTTCCTCAACATTAATGCGCCATTTGGCGCATTTTTTCTTTTGGCACAGTCCGTATACTGAAGATTAATCCAGATTCCGTTGAGTTCTTTCATGATGACAGGCGGAATCTTTATGAAGTGAAGGGATGTGTCACACCATGAGGAAAACCCCGGCGATCCTGGTCATCATTTTTTTGATAAGTGGCCTCCTGCTCGTGCTGCTTGCACTGAGCGGATCATCAACCGGCGGCAATATCAATGCTGCCGAGGCGCGTGCTTATATCGAGACTGCCACCCCTACCGCAAGCGCGGCGATGCCCGCTATGCCCGGCATGGATGACCATGCACAAGAGGCCACCGCTGAGAGCACTCCCTCTCATGATGCGGATCACAGCGAGATCCCCCCCACGACAGATCACGGTCACGCGGCTGGCGTGGATGAGGATGCTGCCGCTCATGATGCTGATCACGGTGACAGTACTCCCGTTCTCGAAGCGGATCACATCGACACTGCCGCCGCTGCGGGGGAAGAAGCTCATGGGCATGATGAGGCTGAAGATGACGGGCACGGACACGGCGCGCCGCGTATCGGTTATATCGGGCTGGAAGGCGAAGGCACTCTTGATGAACAGGAATTAGAAAAATTCGTTGAGCGTGTGCAAAATGATGCTTACAAAAAAGGCGATCTCGACCAGTTTCGGTTTGTCGTTTTTGGGCTGTTTTTTGCCGTAACCTATGTCGCGTTTGCCAAGATCAAGACCGGGGACTTGAGCAACCGGCTTAAAAACGCGATTGACTGGCACACCTTAGGCACAGCCAGCGGAATCATCCTCATTTTTTTAGTCATCCCTTCGGGCGTGATCATCACTTTTTATTTCATGCCGACTTCAACGGGTGTTTATTCCAGTGTGGAGAACATGGCCGATCAGCCGGTTCTCGCGTTCTTTCGCAACCTGCATAACTGGTCGAGCGAAATATTTATGTTTTTATCGCTGCTGCACGCCGCTCGCACCGTGTCTACCAGGACCTTTTTAGGCAAACGCAAACTGATCTGGGTGCTGGGTGCGCTCGCGTTTGTGGTGAGCTGGATCGCTTTCCTGTCAGGGACGTTTATGAGAGGGGATCAAGAAGCCTTAGAAGGATTTGAGCATATGATGTACTCCTTCTCGCTTGTTCCCCTGGGACGCACGATTTCCGACTTTTTCACGGGGGAATTTACCCTGATGAAGTTGACCGCGCTGCATGTCGGCGTGACGATTTTCATTATCGCCCTGACAGTAACGCTGCATGTGCTGATGCGTAAAGTCCATGTGTTGGTGACTCGCCGTTGGAAAAAAGCCGTCGCCTATTCGTTAGCCCTGACGCTTTTCCTGGTGGTGCAGAGTGTGCTGATGGAAGCGCCGTTTGTCCGAGGGTTGGAAAGCGGGCCAACGGTGTCAGGGATCGAAGCTACCAAGCCCCCCTGGCCGATTTACTTCTTGATTCAGGGGGAAAACTGGTTTGGGGCCAACGCGATGGTGGCGATTCTGGCGGTCGCCTTTATTCCGCTGATCATCTTTCCCTATGTGGTGGAATTTCTGCCGCTGTCGCCCGCCAAAAAGGCGCGGGCCGGGGAATTTCTCTTTTATGCGGGCGTCTTCCTGATGATCGTGGTGTCCTACATCGCGGCGGCGGGCGAGATCCAGGCGCATATTTTCATGTAGCAGAATAATCGGCGGGGGGTACTGGTCAGACCGAGGCGGGTGGCGTACCCCGCCGACGCAGGTTTGGAGCCGCCGCCTGATTTGCCGCGTTTTGAACGTTTGTGCTATATTTGCCGTAAAGGTTGCCAGATGTTGAAGGAACGCGGTCATGAGAAAAGTTATTGTAGTCTCCCACATCTCCCTTGATGGTGTCATACAAGCCCCAGGTGGGCCAGAGGAGGATACCAGTGGTGGTTTCGCGTATGGCGGGTGGATCGCTCCATATTCCGACGATGTTCTTGGAACCACTATAAGGACACAGATGAACATGCCGTTTGATCTGTTGTTAGGGCGCAAAACCTTTGAAATTTGGGCACCGTACTGGCCGCAACATGCGGACAGTTGGCCGAGCGTCAATGCAGCGACCAAGTACGTCGCCTCGAATACCATGACTTCTGGCGACTGGCAGCCCTCCGTGTTTTTAGGCGGAGACATTGCTGAAAAAGTCATCAAAATCAAGCAGCAGCCAGGGCCAGATTTGCACGTTTACGGAAGTGCAAATCTTCTTCAGACGCTCATTAAGCATGATTTGGTCGATGCGTTCTGGCTAAAGATATATCCGCTGACGTTGGGCGGTGGAAAACGGTTGTTTGCCGATGGCACCATCCCGGCGGCGTTCAAGGTGACGGAGAGCAAAGTCTCTCCCAAGGGCGTCATTATCGTGAATTACGAGCGTGCAGGCGCGATTACAACGGGAAGTTTTTGAATCGTCGTGCCGTGTCTGGCCTCTGAAGGAGAAGCCGATGCCCGATAGGGCGAACGGGCAGCCTGTGGATAAGTTGCCCACGCTCCCTGTCTAGCGGTAATGGAATATATGTTTCAATTCCGAGGAGGAGATGATGAGCCAGAATGCCGTGAAGCGTCTTTATCTGATGCAGGTTGGGTCCATGCCGGAATACCAGATTCCGATTGTTTGTTATCTGGTGCAGACGGATGACGGCAAAAATATCCTGATTGACAGCGGCCTCCCTACGACCATCCCGGAAGAACAAGGGGAATTCGTTAACGAGCACACGGTCTTTGAGCAGCTTACCACGATTGGTCTGCAACCGGACGACATTGATATGGTCATTTCGACACATTATGACTTCGATCATTCGGGCAATCACGGGGCGTTCACAAAGGCGAAATATCTTGTACAGCGCGCCCACCATGAACATGCGCCGGAGAACGCCCGCTTTGCACTCACACGTCCGCAGTGGGATCAGCCGATGGAGCGGATACGGCTAGTGGATGGCGACACGGAACTGCTGCCGGGATTAGAGTTGATCGAGACCAGCGGGCATGTTCCCGGTCACCAATCGGTGCTGGTGCGGCTGCCCAAAACGGGCGCGGTTCTCCTGACGGTTGACGCGGTACCCTTCCGCGAGGGCTTTGTTCGTGACCTGGCGGACGATGGGAGCAACCCGGACGCCGAAGCGATTCGCGCCAGCACGAACAAGCTGCTTGATCTGGTGGAACGGGAGCAGGTTGGGCTGGTGATTTTTGGTCATGAGCAGGAACAGTGGGAAGGGCTGAAAAAGCTGCCGGAGTATTACGAGTGAGGATGCAAGCACCTGTCACCACCACTGAGAATTTATTCTGGTCACATAATGGAAAATCGGCCTCACCCCCTACTGGTCAGTCCACGTTGATTTTGTAGGGGCGATGCTTGCGTCGCCCAGGGCAGGGCAAGCCCTGCCCCTACTCCAAATGCTACTCGGACTGTGAGGCTGTTTTTCAGACCAACAGCCCCCTGGCCCAGGCTTTGATCGCCTCCCAGTTGCGGAAATCGCCCGCTTTGGCACGGATCGCCAGCTTCACGAACAACCACGCGAGCGGGTTGAGTTTGCTGTAATCGACTTTGCCGCCGAAAAATGCCACGCTCACCGGCTTAACCTGGGGAGCCTTTTTGAGAACCGGCCCCAAATAGGCAGAGGGCAGCGCGTATTTTTCGGTCCGGCTCAGGTGGGCGGGATTTTTCGGCGCTGTCGCCCGCGCGGGATCAAGGACTACCGGAATCCCCATGACGCCGCCTTCATCGGCTTTGGTGAGTGAATAACAGGTCATGAACAGCGCGACCCGTTTGCCGCTGAGAGCCTGTTGGTGTTTGGCGACGAAATTCGTGGCGCTGCGCTGCCAGCCCAAAATCATGGGCGCGCCGATGATCACCAGATCATACGCCGCCAGATCAGTCACCTGCGCGAGTGGGCGAGTTTCGACCACCGCGCCTGCTGCTTGCAGTTCTTGGGCGATGGTTTGCGCGACTTCGGCAGTCGAACCGGATGAAGTACCATAAACAACCAGGACATTTTGAGCCATTTTTCCCCTCACAGTGATAAATATACACTCTGGCAAAAACCGGGTAACAATCACGGTTTCAAAATCACCTTGCCGATGTTGCGGCGTTCCTGCAAATAACGGTGGGCGGCGGCGGCCTCTTCCAGCGGGAAAACTTTATCTACTTTCGGGTGCAGATGCCCTTCGGCGTACCACGCCAATACTTGATCCATCCAGACGCGCAGCAGCGCGCGCTCATCCCACAGCCGCCCCAGGTTGATCCCCGCGACCCCTTTATTCGCATTGGCGAGGGATACCGGGTTGAACTGCCACCAGGGAACAGTCAGCGCAAACTTGAGCATCCCCCACACGGATCGCCGCTCGCCAGGGGCCAGGCTTGATACGCCGCCCGCCACCAGCCGCCCCGCCGCCGACAGCGTCCGGTAACTTTTCAGCCAGGATCGCCCACCTACCGAATCCAGCGCGATTTGCACACCGCGCCCATTCGTCAGCCGCTTTATTTCGCGCTCAAAATCCTTGTGGCGGTAATCGATGGGGTGCTGCACACCGCGCTCGCGCAGAAAATCATGTTTGTTGGCAGACGCGGTGCCGTAGATCGTCGCGTTGAATATCTGCGCTATATCCACCGCCGCCAGCCCGACTCCGCCCGCCGCCGCGTGGATCAAGACATGATCGCCCGGTTTGATGCCCGCCATGATCACCAGTGACATATACGCGGTGAGGTAGGCCACCGGAAAACCCGCCGCCTCTTCGACGCTCATCCCCGCCGGGCGGTGAAAGGCTTGATCGTGCGGGACGCAGATATATTCGCCGTATCCGCCAAACTTCACCAGCGCGATCACCAACTCGCCCAGCCGATCCTCGCTCACACCGTCACCCACCGCATCAATATGTCCGGCGACCTCGTAACCCGGCACATACGGGATCGGCGGCGCGTCAGGGTATAAGCCCAACCGCCCCATCACATCCGCGAAATTGACGCCGCTCGCTTCGACCGCGATCCGCACTTCGCCAGGGGCCGGGGAAGGAATTTCAGCCTCGCGCAGTTGCAGCACGTCCGGCGATCCGGCGCGGGTGATCCAGATTTGGCGCATCATGATCAGTCCTTTCTTGTTTTGTAGGGGCGCTGCTCTTCGCTGAGTATACCCCGCCGTCAGGCGCTATAATCGACTCAGTTGATCAACCAGGATTGTACACCCATGCCCACCGTTTCTGCTGATTCCGCCCGCCAATTTGCCGCCCGCCTGGGTTTTAACGGTGTGGGGATTATTCCCGCCGCGCTGTCGCCGCGCCTGGACGCTTATCACCGCTGGATCGCCGCCGGGATGCACGGCAGCATGGGGTATCTCGCCCGCCCGGATCGGGTGCAGCGCCGCGCCGATCTGAACGTGATTTTGCCCGGCGTGCGATCATTAGTAATCGTCGCGCTGGATTATGGGACAATAACAACAGCCTCACCCCGGCAGGCTGATTCTCCCCCTCTCACCGTAGTGGAGAAGGGGTTGGGGGGTGAGGCTCGCGGGCGCATCTCGAATTATGCGTGGGGCGCGGATTATCACACGATCATGCTGCCGCGCCTGGAACAGATCGCCGCGTGGCTGCGCGAACAATCCGGCGGCGACGTGATCAGCCGCGCCTATGTCGATACGGGCGCGATCCTCGAACGCGGTCACGCGCAGCAGGCCGGGCTGGGATTTGTGGGGAAAAATACCATGCTGATCCATCCCCGGCGCGGCTCTTATTTCTTTTTAGGCGAAGTGCTGACGACGCTAGTCTTTGAGGAATATGATCAGCCGCACCGCGAAACGATGTGCGGCACGTGTACGCGCTGCCTCTCCGCCTGCCCAACCGGAGCGTTTCCGCAGCCGTATGTGCTGGATGCGCGCCGTTGTATCAGCTATTTGACCATCGAACATAAAGGATCGATCCCGGTGGAACT
>JACRBK010000588.1 GCA_016234525.1 Chloroflexota bacterium | reverse complement strand
TACCACTCGTGATATTCTTGATCCCACCAAAGAGGGGCTTTATATTGCCCCCGAACCCGGTACACCGGGTAGACTTCTGATACAATCGGGCAAAGATGGCGAAATGGCGACCACGTTGATGGGGACCACTTCGCTGCAAACCCAACTTATCCCCTGGACAGCCAATAATGTCATAATGGTGGGGCGTGGAGGCAGACCGGGCATATTGATCATCCGGCTGGCAGCACCCTAGCCCGCCTCAGCTCAGCGAGTTTTCTCGATTGGAGCGCTTGCTGGTACAATAACAGATGTGTGCCTATGCGTAGCGCGTGTGGCTGAGGATGAAACGTATGCAAAGAGTCACCCGGCTCCAGCCGAGGTTGATGGTGGTACTGCTGCTGCTGGTGATACTCACCGGTCTGGCAGATCGCGCCGAAGCCTCGGATGGGATGCGCGGCGATAAGTGCGTGGTTCCAGAGAATCAGCGTATCGAAGAGGATTTTTATTTTTTCTGCCGCATCCTTGAAGTACGCGGCACGATTGACGGCGATCTGATCGGCCTGGCTTCATCCATCACCATCAGCGGCGAAGTCACCGGGGATCTGTGGGTCGGCGGCGGAAAATTGTTGATTCAAGGCCATGTCGGGGACGACGTGCATTTTGGCGGGCTGACCCTGGTATGGCAGACGTACTGGTTTATGGACCCAAAGATCGATGTGGCAGCGGCGGCGCTGAATGTGGAAATCAAACCTGATGGCGTAGTACCCGGCGACCTGCTAATGTATGGTTATCAGGCAACCGTGGACGGCGTCATCGTCGGCGATATTAATTTTCGCGGCGAAGCCCTGATGATCAACGGTTATATCGGTGGCAAAGTCGACGCCAGTGTAGGTGATCCGCGCCGCCGCCCTAACGTACCCGACCTGCCGATCTACAACCTTTCGTTTAAAAACCCCGGTCTGCGGATCGGGGAAAAGGCGACAATCAACGGTGATGTAGAGTATGCCGCCACCCGCCCCAGCGTGATTCCGCTCGAAAGGGTGAACGGGCGCATCTGGTTTAACCAGATCGGCAGCCAGCCCGACATCACCAAAGTTTCGCAGCCGGACGACGCCGCCAAGATCATCCGAGAATATCTAGTCTCCTCCTTTAACGATCTGCTGACACTGCTGATCCTGGGAGCGTTGGCGCTGCGTTTTGCGCCGGGCTTTATTCGTCAGCCTGCCCAACTGGTGCGGCGGCGTATTGCTCCTGCGCTAGGATGGGGCATGGTTACGTTATTACTCTCTATCCCACTGCTGTTCCTGGTGTTGATCACCGGGCTGCTGTTGGTGCTGATCATGTATTTTATCCAACTCAACTCGCTCACTATCCTGATCGGCGTAGTGATGTTGGTCCTCAGTTCCGGCGTGATTGGCGGGTTCAGCCTGCTGATCTATTTTATAGGCCGCCTCGTGATCTGTTTCATGATCGGCCAGTTAATTTATCGTTATGTGCTACAGATTACCGATCCGGGCGATCTGCGGCGCTGGCTGGCAACGATGGCAACCGGGGCAGTCGTTTATACGCTGCTGACCAATATCCCGGTTCCTGGTCTGGGAACAGCGATTGAGGTGGGCGCGGCGCTGGCGGGGATGGGGGCGACCGTAATGTATGGCCGCAGTATCATGGATACTACTGTGCTTTTTGCGGCACGGGCCAGCGGGGCAGCGGGAGTGGCGACCGTCACCACATCGGTGCGGCTGCCGCTGACGCAGCCATCGATCGGTATGGAAAATTTGCCGGAGGGGTTTACCGGCTTCGATGATGATTGGTAGACAGAACGATGAACTGAAAGACTAAGGAGCCTCAATTTGAGCGAACAGTTAACGGGTCTAGTCATTCGCACGCAGAGCGGTTTTTTCACCGTACACACCTCATCTGGCCCCATTGTGTGTCAACTCAGGGGTAAACTCAAAGAAGAATACAAAGATACCGATCTGGTAGCGATTGGCGACCAGGTAACTCTCGAACGCCTGCCGGTAGAAGCGGATACGGTGGGCGGCGTGATCGTGGATGTCGCTGAGCGGGTGCGCGTGTTGTCGCGGGTGGCGACCCATTCAGCAGTGGGAACCTCGGCAGAACGTGAGCAAGTGATTATCGCTAATCCCGATCAGGCCGTGTTTGTATTCGCGGCGACACAGCCCGATCCTCATACCCGGCTGTTAGACCGTTTTTTGGTCGCAGCAGAAAAAGCCGCGATTCCAGAGATTCGCATCTGTGTGAACAAGTTTGATCTTGTAGCGGAGGATCCCGATAAAACACGTGAAGCGTTCGGCGTATACGAGCGCATCGGCTACCGGGTGTTGTATGTCAGCGCCCGCACTGGCGAAGGAATCGAGGCGCTGCGCACTATGCTGACCGGCAAAATATCGGTGTTTACCGGGCCGTCAGGCGTAGGCAAAACCAGCCTGCTCAATACCATCGAACCCGACCTGGGCCGCCGCGTAAATGCCATCAGCCAGTCGACCACCAAAGGCCGCCATACCACGCGCAACAGTGAAATGGTCCCGCTTTCAGGCGGAGGCTTTATTGCGGATACGCCCGGCATCCGTTCGATCTCACCCTGGGATATTGAGCCGGAGGAACTTGACGGTTATTACATTGAAATCGGGCCGCACGTGGGTCACTGCAAGTTCCAAGACTGTACGCATACACACGAACCGGGCTGCGGTGTGCTGGCGGCTATCGAACGCGGCGAAATCTCAATGGAGCGCTACGACAGCTACCTGCGCCTGCGTGAACAGTTGGAGAGCGAGTATATTTATTAAAATCGAGGGCGGTCTTCAACGATCCGCCCTCTTCACCCAACGACTATAGACCGTATAACTGCCCGTACTTGGTTTTGAGATAAGCGATATACGGCGCGATGGTGAGCGGCTGCCCGGTAGCGCGTTCGACCACTTCGGGCGCGGTGTATTTGCGCCCGTGCTGGTAAATATTCTCGCTTAGCCAGCCGTGCAGCGTACCAAATTCGCCCTGCCGAATCTGATCCGGGATGTCAGGGTGCGCTTTGAGCGCTGATTCATAGAACTGCGCGCTCAGAATATTGCCGAGGGTGTACCCCTGGAATACCCCGCCGATCCGCCCGCTGTACCAGTGGACATCTTGCAGTACACCGTCCCGATCATCTGGCGCACGCAGCCCCAGGTCTGACTCATAACGCGCGTGCCAGGCATCCGGCAGATCGACCAGCGCGAGTTGGCCTTCCAGCAGCGCCAGTTCAAAATCAAAGCGGATCATGACATGCAGGTTATACGTCACTTCGTCGGCATCAGTGCGGATCAGGGATCGCTCCACCTTGTTGATCGCCCGGTAGAACGTATCAAGCGGCACCGCCTTCAATTGATCGGGAAAAGTAGCTTGCAGCTTCGGATACCAATATTCCCAGAATCCCCAACTGCGCCCGACGATATTTTCCCACAGCCGTGACTGGCTCTCATGCACACCGGATGATGTGCCGCGCGCCAGAGTCGTGCCTTCGTAGTCCCACTTCACACCCTGCTCATACATGGCATGGCCGGACTCGTGCAGCGTGCTAAACAGGCATTCTCCTAAAAAGTCCTCTTTCACGCGCGTGGTGATACGCACATCGTTGATCGAAAACCGGATTTCAAACGGGTGATGAGTCAGGTCTTGCCGCCCGCGATCCAGGTCATAACCATATTTATTCCCCGCTTGCAGCGCGAAATCTAGCTGCGGCTGCGAAGGATAATGCTGGCGCAAACAAGAATCATCGGCAGGGGGTTGATCACAGATCGCCTGCACCAGTGGGACAAGTTCCGCCCGCAGTTGGGCAAACAGGGCGCGGATCGTCTCCGTCTTCATGCCGTAATCGCTGTAGTTAATCAGCGGATCGGCGATATGGTCGTAACCAGGGAAATAGTTCGCTAACTCGCGGCTGAGGTCCAGCGTTTTTTCAAGGTAGGGCAGCACCCGCTTAAAATCGTTTGCCGGACGCGCTTCCGCCCAGGCCTGATACGATTCGGCGGCGTGGCTCGTCATTCGAGCGGTAAAATCCGACGGGACTTTGACTTCACGCTCATATAACAGCCGCGTAGCACGGATCAATGCCGCATCGTCGTGATCGAAAGGCAGGCTTTCTTCATAGGAGCGCAGTGTGTCCAGCAGACGACCAACAGCCACATCGGTGAATTTTTCCTGTGCCAGCCGTCCCAACGTAGACAACTGGCGAGCGCGAGCCGCTGCGCCGCCTTTGGGCATGTAGGTCGATTGATCCCAATAGAGCACCCCGGCAGCCGATTGCAGGTCATTCACTTCGATCAGGCGAGTCTTAAGTTCTTGTAATTTAGTTTCCACAGGCGCGTCTCTCCTAAACTATTCCATAGAGTATCGGGGAACAAAATAGCCGCACCCCGATACAGTTTTATACGATTATCATAGCGCAGAACGGCCTATTGGTAACGCAGAATGTTTGAGACAGCGCGGCGGGCAGCGGCCTGTAATTCACTTGTCGCCATACTGATCGAGAAACCGGTGGATAGTTGCTGTGAGCGCCTGATAGATTTGGTCGGTAATAATAAAATCCTCTTCCTGCACAATTTTAGCCTCTTTGCTCGACCAGAAATATCCTTCCCCTGCGTTGAGAGACATAAGAATATCGAGCGCGTGTTGTGCAACAGCAACAGCCGTTTGAGCCAGCACCGGATTTATGTCCCAAAATCTGGCTGTATTGTGCAGACGTAGAACGGTTTCTAACAGATGGCCCGGATAAAACGTATCGGACTCGATAAGCGGATTCGCTTTAAGAACATGCAGCGCTTTGGGAATGAGAAGTCCGAAATTATTGCTCTGACCAATCATGAGCTGCATATCGCGCGGTGTAAAATCTTGTAGGGGCTTCTTGCGCAGAGCGTAACACGTTCTCACTAAACCTGTAGAATCGGCATTCGGTTCTCCCCAAACATCCTGTTCAAGTTGCTCTATCGTTTTTCTCTGATCAGGCATAAACCACCGCCAGATTGATTTTTATCCCCTCGCTAATCGAGTTAGCGAGGGGATGAAGCCCGCCGGTCTGTAGGCCAGCATAAATAAGGTCCTATCAGGATTTTTCGGCCAGTTTGCGCTCGATCAATTCCACGATGCGTGTGTGCTTTTTCGTTCGGGCAAATTCCAGCGGGGTTTCGCCGGAATTGGATTTGATATTCAGGTTGGCCCCGGCGTTAATCAACACCTCCGCCACCGCAATGTTATTCTGCCACACCGCATCGTGCAGCGCGGTATACCCGTTATACGGTCCCTGCTGGTCAATATTAATGTGGAATTCCACCAGCAGGCGCGCGGGATCGGCGTGTCCGGCATAGGCGGCGGCGTGCAGCGCGGTAGCTTTCATGCCCGGATCAAGCGCCGTGACATCGGCCCCGGCTTCGAGCAGCAGCCGCACGATCTCGGTATGCCCTTTATATGCTGCCATGATCAGCGGAATATCCCGGCTGGCGTCCGGCTCATTGATATTCACTCCGTCCGCGATCAGCTTCTTGACCTGCTCAACGTTGTTGCTTTTCACAGCCTGCATCAATGCGGTCATAGAATCTCCCTCCCTCTAACCAACGTTAAACGGGGTTTGCTGTGTGGTCAGAACATTCCCGTCAGGCGCAACGATGACCAGTTGCAGCACATAACTGCCCGGCGACAGCACCCCGCCCATCAGCGAGGTCAGCATCCCGTTATCTACACCACTGTTATACGGCCAACTGTTGACATCGCCCAACGTCGTCCAATCAGCAAACGGCCCACCCCGAATCTCGATCTTGTAGAACTGGGCCTGACCAGGAGACCAGAGCGCCGTGCCGAAGACGTCTAGCTGTGACCCTGCCGCAACTGTCTGCCCTGGCGTAGGCGACGAAATATAGGCGGTCACGCCCGCCGGAATACTCCCGCTGCTCGTCATTGGCTGCGCGGTGAGCATCTGCTCGTTGCAGGCAAACTGGGGCAAAATGGCGACGTTGTTGGCCTGCGCCCACTGTCGCGCAAAATAATCATCTTCAGGGATAGGCGGTGGCACAATAAACCACAGGTCTTGCACGCCGGGAAGCTGCCCGGCAACCTCAACCGGGACCAGGCAGTAACGCGGCGGAACAGTGCGGCTCGATGTATCAGCAGCGGCGATAGCGTTCGCCAGGTCCGGCGGGATCGGATACACATAGGTGCGCACGATACCCGGTTCCACGTCACTGATCTGAGGACCATTCGCCGACACGGGCGGAACCTGAGTCGGAGCCACCGGGACCAGATTTCCGCTGGTATCAGGGATCGCTGCTGGGCTGTCGAGGAACCATTCGGTAATGCCAGGGCTGCATGTCGCCGCCGGGTCCACGAATGCCCCGCGCGAGGCATTGCAGATTTGACGGGCATACACCCCACCGGGCGCTTGCAGATGAGCATCATCCGGCAGACGCGATCCCAACGAATCCAGCAGGGCCGGATCACCATAAATGCCGTTCATGACCTGATTCCAGATCGGCGCGGCCCCATCCAGGCCGGAGATATTGACCATGGCGGTATTATCGGTATTGCCCGCCCACACGCCCACCGCGATATTGCGTGTATACCCGACCGTCCAGTTATCTTTGTAATCATTGGTCGTGCCGGTCTTCACCGATGTGGGGATGCCGGGGGTATAAAGTGGACTGTTAGCCCCCATCGCATAGGACCGGGCGCTGTTGTCGGATAGGATGCTGCTGATCACAAACGCGATGCGCGGATCAAGCGCGGATTGTCCCTGCGCCGCCACGCTGATCGATTTGTCGGTGAGCTGCGCGCTGTCGGGGCAGCGTCCCTCATATTCGTAGATGATCTCGCCGCTGGAATTGGTGACACAAATGATCGAGGTGTTCGGCACGTAAACCCCACCGTTCGCAAACACCGAATAAGCGGTGGTCAGTTCCAGCGGGGTGACTTCGCCGCCGCCCAACGTCAGCGCCAGTCCGTACTGGGACGCATCACTGCTCAGGCTGGTGACGCCGACACGGTTCATCATCCACAACAAATATTCTACGCCCACCTGCTCCAACGTTTTCACGGCGGGAATGTTATACGAATTGGCTAACGCTTCGCGCACCCGCACCGGGCCATGAAAACTGCCGTCGTAGTTCACCGGGCGATATTCCTGCCCCGGCGTACCTCTGCGTGCCTCGGTGTCCCAGATGATACTCGCCGCCGTCAGACCTTGTTCCATTGCGGCAGCATAAGTGAACGGTTTGATCGAACTGCCGGGCTGCCGGGCGGCAATCGTCACATTCACGTTACCGTCAATCGATTCGTCAGAGTAATCCACGCTGCCCACCATCGCCAAAATTTCGCCCGTGTCAGGGCGCACAACGACAACAGCAGCGTTATTCATGTTATGCGGGGCCTTCAACCCTGCCACCTGCTGCCGGGCCACACTTTCGGCGAGGCGTTGGTAATCCATATTGACGCTGGTATACACGCGCAGTCCACCACGCGCGATCAACAGGCGAATGTCTTCTTCGGACTGCGCCAACTGCTGCACTAACAGGTTTTCCAGTTCATCCTGCGCATACACGACCAGATGCGGCGCGGATTCAAGCTGAATGTCCGGGCTGACAAAGATCAGCGGTTCGGCAAAAGCGGCGTTGGCTTCCGCCCGTGTGATATGCCCTTCTTTGACCATCAGGTCCAGCACCAGTTTGCGGCGTTCCATCACCTGTCGCTGAATCTCCGGATCGGGATTGAGCGGGTCGAGATTGGCGGGAGCCTGGGGCAGACCAGCTAACAAAGCCGCCTCGCCCAGCGTCAACTGTGCAGCGGGTTTGCCGAAAAACGTCTGTGAGGCCGCTTCGATACCATAGGCGAGATTGCCGTAATAGATTTCGTTCAAGTAGAGTTCGAGAATCTCGTCTTTGCTCATACGCTGCGTCAAAATGACCGCCAGCAGCGCCTCGTCCAGCTTGCGGTTCACGGACTGCTGGTTACGATATTCTTGGGTGAACAGCACATTTCGGATCAACTGCTGTGTGATCGTGCTGCCGCCCGACACGATATAACCATAACGAACATACTGCCAGCCCGCGCGCGCGATACTGGGGATATCGATCCCCCGGTTTTCGTAAAAGGTATCGTCTTCTACCGAGATGGTCGCATTAATCAAGTGCTGCGGAATTTGTTCCAGCGGAATACGGGTGCGGCGGCCTTCGCCCAACACCTCGTACAGTTCATTTCCATTCCGGTCAAAAATGACGGTAGTTTCAAACGATTGGTAGTTTTCCAGATTTTTGATCCGGTCTACCTCGTCTTCGAGTTTGCCGCTGTAGTAGTCGTAAATCACGAAAGAGGTGATCAGAAACCCCAGGACGACAACTCCCACCACCGCGATACAGCCTAAAATACAGCCCGGCCCGATCTGTACCCCACTGCGGCGGCGACGGCGGCGCGGCGGCTGTCCATAGTGGGGATCGTAAGGCGCGGCAGACTGCCCCGGCGTAGAATAATCGAGCAGCGGTTGGTTCGGTACACGCGGCTGCTCTTGAGGCGGCGTCGGGGGACGGCGGCGCGCCGGGCGTTTTCTCTTCGGGGGGGGTTGGGGAGGATAGTTCGGCGGATAACTCATGGTTTCGGCTCCGGCCTTTAGTTTGCAGTGATCAGTTCATAGTCTACAGTTTACAGTTTATCGTGATCGCTCAATAGGACGATGGTCAATAACTGATCACTGTTAACTGACAACTGTTAACTCTATGCTAACGAGTACGTGTTGACTGAATCTATTGTAACACTGCAAAACAAACGCCCGCTATGCCGCCGCCCTACGTCCTGTTGACGGTTCAGCGGCGGCACGGGCGGGCGTATTCAGCCGAGCAGCGTAATGGTTATTCGTTCTTGGATTTGTCTGACTGCTGGGTTTCGTCGAAGAACTCGTCAATTTGTTTAAAAACCATCGAACGAAATTCTTCGGGCTTGTCGATATTTTTCATGATGATTTCGGTTCCAGATGAGCCAGCCGTCTCGATCCGAATGTCACCATGTCCCAATATCCGCCGGATAAGCCCGTAATCAATCGAAATGTCCTGCACCTGGTTCAGCGGAACGGCCCGCTCTTGTTTGCTAAACACGCCCGTGCGCCGCACAATAGCACGTTTGGTCAGGGCCAGATAGTCGCCGCGCCACCACAGGGTCCAGATACCCAGAGAGAAGATCGCTTTAAACCAGAACTGCGGACGTCGTTTACTCTGGCGTTTGACGATGATCATGTCGCTGTCCATCTTGAGTCGCCTCCTGCTGCGTATGTGAAACCAACTTGATGTCTGCGGACGGTTGGTTCGCCCGGAAAAAGTTTGCGATGATGATCACCGCAAGTGAAAAACCTAACCCGGCCACGACCCCTGAAAAGACGGCCTGGCCTACTGAGGTATCCTCATAGGTGAGCGCGTAAAGCACAACAAACACCACGCTCAAAATAACGCCGGTTCCGCTTGTCGTGAGCCGATCCCCCCACGAGCGGCGGATCGCAATATAGAGGACAAACAGTGTGACCGCAAAGAAGAAGAGGAAGATCACGCCCATACCATCACTCCTTAGTTACACCTGCGATCTTAACCCGCTTTGCCGCACGCGCAAGGGATAATTCCAGTGTAGTCCAGATCGAGCGTTTAGAAAAATGGGGAACCATCAGATTATTGTGCGGACCGCCTGAGTCCTGTTAAGATTTAGTGAGATTCAAATTTTGAGGGTCGTTAAGGAGCGAGAGAGTTACATGGCTCAAAACGTGACCAATGGGGAAAACAGTGATGCCCCGGTAGAGGAACGGCTGCGTAATTTGATCGAAAATCTGTCGTCGTACATCGAATATTATCATCGGGGATCGTGCCGGCTGGTTTCGTTCGACGGCAAAGTGGCCCGCGTAGAGTTAGGCGGCGCGTGCGAAGGCTGCCCGCTGTCGCTCAATACGCTGCATGGCTGGATCGCCGGGACGGTGCGCCAATTCTTCCCCGACATCGTGGTAGAAGCGGCCTCGTCCAACTAACTGGGGCCGTACCGCAGAGAGTTCGAACGCGCTGCCCCAGCGGGCAGGGCGTTATTTTTTTTGAATAGGATAATCTCGTGAAAAACTGGCTGATGTTCTGGACGCTGGGTGGAATTTGGGGAGCGTCTTTCCTGCTGATCAAGGTCGGCGTGGAAGGGCTGGGGCCGCTGCCGCTTGTTTCAACGCGGATCGGTGTGGCAGCGGTGATCATGTTCTTTTTCCTGCTCTTGACTAAACGCCGCTGGCCGGCTGATCGCCGCGAACAAGCTGCCCTGGTTTTTGTCGGGCTGTTTAATACGGCCATCCCCTGGACCTTGATTACCTGGGGCGAACAGGAAGTTGACAGCGGGTTAGCCACCGTCTTGAATGCCACTGTGCCGCTGTTTACACTGGCGCTGGCGCATGTAGCGCTGCCCGACGAGAAGATTACCCCGCAAAAAGCCGCCGGCCTGGTCGTGGGTTTTATAGGGGTCGCGCTGCTCGCCAGCCGCAGCACAGATTCCAGCAGCCCGAATTCGATCAGCGGGCAGTTAGCCGTGTTGGCCGCTGCGGTCGCTTACGCCTTTTCAGCGATTGCGCTGCGGCGTTATCTGCGCAAGGTCGAGCCGCTGACGATTGCTGGGGGATCGCTGATCATCGGCGCGATTCCGATGGTGTTGATCACCCTGGTAGCGGCCCCCCGCCCCGACCCTGATGATCTCACGCTCCAGGTGATTTTGGCGGCGCTGACGCTGGCAACGCTGAACACCGTGATCGCCTATTTTTTGTTCTACCGTCTGATCTTCGCCTGGGGCGCGACACGTACCACCCTGGTGACATATGCTATGCCGCCCATCGGTGTAACCCTCGGCGCGCTGTTCCTTGATGAAACGGTAGACTGGAAGATCGTGGTCGGAGCCGGGTTGATCTTGGGGGGAATCGTCGTCGTCAACTGGCGCAAACGCAGAGTGCCGCCGCAGGCCGTCGTTATTCCTGAGCAGGCTGAGGTGTAGGCTATGTCTCTGGTTGTGATCGGGACTTTTGCCGGGCTGCTGGCGGGCGCTGTGGTCGTCGGTGTGCGCGAAACCCGCCGCCTGCGTTATATACGCAGCTTGATCCGCCAGCTTGAGCCGGAACATCCGATTTTTTGCCCCACATATTATGGGACTGATTTTCAAATCACCGAACTCAACGGGCGCAAATCTGGCAAACAGCCGTTTATCACCGCCATCGGCCCGACTGAGATTGTTTTTCATTCGGTGTCCCATCCTAAAGACGCGCCGCTGGTGATTCCGCTGGAACAACTGCGTTGGTTCGGACGGCCTAAGACCTACAGCCACGCCGCCTATCTCAAAAACGAACTCTGGCTCCATGTCGAAAGTGAGGGGCGCTGGTTGTGGGTGCGGCTGACCTATAACCGCGCGCAGATGCAAGACCTCATTCGCGCGATCAAGCTGGTGGTTCCGCCTGAAATGATCACGGCTTACCGCCGCCGCCGTCCTTATGTCCACTTTGGGCCAACGCTGGCCCACCCTGCGACCCAGGATATGCAGGGAACCTGGACTCTCGGCGAGCCGCTTTCGCTCTTTCTGATGCCGCTCTATCTGATCATGTTGGACGGCACCAAAGTGATCCGCAAAATCCCGCTCGATACGATCCAGAGGGTAGCGGCGGTCCGGCGGCTGGATCAGCCCCAGGCCGAGGGATTAGTACGTTTTGAGGTGAGCGGCGATCCGCTGGCGTATGCGGTCGATCATCATGAAGAATTCGCCACAGCGCTGGCCGAGGCCGCACGCCGCACGCTCGAAGACCCGGTGGAATGGCAGCGCAAAAAGAAGAAAAAAGACGAAAACCTGGAAGACGACGAACTAGAATAGCGCCTGCCGCGTATAATGAGAGTGTGGCGTATTCAAAGGAGAGTATCATGCGGGTGCAAAAAGTAGTGGTCTTGATGTTGGTTTTTCTGCTGGCTGCAGGGGGTGTTCAGGCGCAGGGACCGGGCGAGGCGGGGTCCGACAACATCGGCGATCCTTATTTTCCCACGATGGGCAACGGCGGGTATGATGTGCAGCATTACACGCTCGATCTGGCGGTAGATGTCGAGCAAAATATAATCTCCGGCACCGTCACGATAGATGCCGAACTCACCGCCGACCTGACCAGTTTTAACCTGGACTTCTCTGGACCTGAAATTTCCGAGATCACGCTCGACGGGCAGGCCGTGGAATATGATCGCCAGGACAGCGAACTGATCATTACTCCGGCAGACCCCCTCACCACCGGGCAGAAAATCACACTTGCTATCACCTACAGCGGTTCGCCCAAAGGTGTCAATTTCACCGGGATTCCGCTGCTGCTTGGCTGGATGAATTATGGCAGCGGCGTGTTTGTCGCCAGTGAACCAGCC
>JACRBK010000586.1 GCA_016234525.1 Chloroflexota bacterium | reverse complement strand
TGCCGCGCCCGGCAAAATATCAATTACGCAAAATATTGCAGCGCCAGCATCACTCGTTCTTCGACACTCTGCCCCGCATCACGCGGGATAGACTGGATCGCGGATTGCGCTTCAACCACGCTGTAGCCCAACGAGGTCAGCGCCGCCAGCACATCGGTATCCACATCGCTGATCGCCGTCAGCCCCAGGGCATGATCAATATCAAGCTTATCTTTGAGTTCGATCACCAGCTTTTGCGCCAACTTTTTGCCGATCCCCGGCACGCGGGTGAGAACTTCGGCTTCTTCCCGAGCAACCGCATTTTTCAGGCGCTCCACGGTCAGGGTGCTGATCACCGCCAGCGCGATACGCGGGCCGATCCCGGTAATTTTGATCAGCGTCTCAAACAGGCCGCGCTCGTCCTGCTCTACAAAACCGTAGAGCGAGAGATCGTCCTCACGCACGACAAGATGGGTATAGAGGGTGATCGTTTGGCCGGGGCCAGTGAGGGTATCCCGAATCGTCGTCGGCACATTGACGCGCAGCCCAACCCCGCCGACCATCAAAACTACATACTGGTTCATCACCACCACGACCTGCCCGGTGATCAGATCAATCATGGCGCGCCTGCCTATTCATCAGAGGCCAACCGCTCGAACCGGCTGGCGTTCAGATAGGTGATCGCCAGGCCGAGGCCGTCGGCGGCATCGTCGGGGCGGGGAATCTTTTCAAGGTTAAGCATCTGGCGGATCATCTCTTGCATTTGCGACTTTTCCGCGTTGCCATACCCCACCACCGATTGTTTGACCTCGGCGGGTTTATATTCGCGGATCGTCACCCCTGCTTCCGCCAGCGCCAGCAAGATCACGCCGCGCCCCTGCGCTACCGTGATCGCAGTCGTGACGTTTTTGCCGAAGAATAAGGTTTCAATCGCTGCTACATCGGGCTGATAACGGGTGATCAGCGCCGTCACTTCGGTGTGAAGCTGTAACAGCCGTTCGGCCATGGGGGTATGCGCTGGAGTAGTGATCACCCCGTAATCGACCGCCTCAAATGCGCCGTCAGGATGTTCGCGCACCACCCCATAACCAGTCGTCGCCGTGCCGGGATCAATGCCAAGTACGAGCATGAGTTTATGTCCGGTCGATAACAAAATAGGGCGCAGCAGCGCCGCGCCCCTACACGAAACATACTTTCCCCCTTTCCTCGCTGCGCAGAGAAAGGGGGTTGGGGAGAAAGAGATAAATCCAGAAGACAACACCTGCCTGCGAACTTACCCCCGTAATGGCACATCAGCCAAACGCCACAGGCAATTGTTAGGCGTTTTCGAGCGCCTCGGCGACTTCGTCGGTGATTTCCAGGTTAGAGGCCACGCCCGCTACATCGTCCAGGACTTCGAGCTTCTCGATCAGGTTCATCACCTGGAGCGAATCGGAAACAGACAGCGCCAGTTCGTTTTTAGCACGCCAGATCAACTCGCGTTCCTGAACCGTGCAGCCCGCTTCTTCGAGCGCGCGGGCGACGACAGCCAAACTGTCACGCGGGGTATAGATGGCGAAGACTTCTTCGTCCTCCTGCACATCGTCTGCCCCAGCATCGGCAGCGATCAGGAAAAGATCATCGTAATTCTGGCCCTTCGCCAAAACCTCGATATACCCTTTTTGCTCAAACTGCCAGGTCACCGATCCGGCACTGGCAAGGCTGCCGCCGTTGCGGTTGAGGACATACTTAATGTCCGACAACGTGCGGTTTTTATTGTCCGTGACCGTGTTGAGGACAAAGGCGATGCCGTGCGGGCCGTACCCTTCGTACACGACTTCCTCGACCATCTCACCGTCGCTGCCAACACCGATCCCACGATTGATAGCACGCTCTACATTATCTTTGGGCATGTTAGAGGCGCGGGCTTTATCCATCGCCAGCCGCAGAGCGGCGTTAGATTCAGGGTCGCCACCCCCCTGCCGGGCCGCCATCGTAATTTCGCGCGCGACCTTGGTAAAAACCTTGCCGCGTTTTGCGTCTTCGGCGCCCTTCTTGCGCTTAATGGTTGACCACTTATTGTGACCAGACATACTTTATAACCTCTCCAAATCCAGCCAGAATTGGTGTATTTTCGTGGGCGTAGTTCCAACAACACTCGACCAACACTTTTATTCATTATACCCGACTGGTTAAGGGGCAAGCAAGCCCGCAGGTGGTGAGATGAGCAGGCTCTTACACGACCTCAAACTCAACCTTGAGTTTTTTACACAATTCTTCGGCTTCGCTGCGGGTCAGTACCCGGTAGTGGGGATGGTAGGCGGTTTCATAGGCGGGGGAGTGATGGACGGCGGGCCAACCTTCCTGGCAGCGCATCCGCCCGAACAAGGCCAACTCGCGCAGGTTGAACTTTTGTGTCCATGCCTGTTTCGACTGGCACGCCGCCTCAAACACCTGCCAGCGCTGTTGGAATATGTCTGTATTGACCTTCACCTGTTCCGCCGAGCGGGTGAACGCATCGAGCAGCAGGCCGATTTTTCCGTTCTGGGTCAGGTAGGGGCGCAGATGGGCGCGCACCATCGCACCATCGGGGTGGATATTCTCGAACAGCGGTTCCTGGTCCGACGCCACCAGCAAACTGATCTCTTGATCCAGCCATTCGCGGGCGGCCTTTTTGTTGGCGATCAGGTGGCCGGGGCCAAAAGTCGCCTGGTGCAGCAGTTTGTACACGTCCATGATTTCGGAATGAGGATAACGCGCCAGATGATTTTGAAGCAGAACCATTAACTTGTCATTATTCATGATGTTGTCCTTCAACCGCCCGAAGTTTATGCGCCTCGGCCTTTTCGCGCAGTTTGAGCCGTTCGACCATCTCTTCGCGGCCCGGCCATTCAGAGCGCATCAACCCATAATACAACGAATCTTGATACTGTCCCTGGCTGGTCAACGTTTTCAGGCGGCTGGCGGCTTCGCGTCTGAAACCACATTTTTCGATCTGGCGCTGCGCCCGAAAGTTATCGCCGCGCGTGGTGAGAAACAGCCGCCGCAAGTCCAGCCAATCGAACGCATACTGCACGATCAGCAACATACAGTCAGACCCATAGCCCCCGCTCCAATAGGCCGGATCACCGATTCCCGCGCC
>JACRBK010000585.1 GCA_016234525.1 Chloroflexota bacterium | reverse complement strand
GCTGTTATCGGGACCGAGATGGATATGTTGTATATTGCTCATGACCTGTCCCCGCCTAGAGAAGGTTAACACACGGTACTGAGTGTATGCGGGTTAGGCAAAATGGGCAAGTCATGGGTTTCTGGCTGAAGCCGAGAACGCTTTCCTCCACTGCCGTTAAAACGGCATGGCTTTCAGGCGCACTAAAACCCTAAAAGGTAAGCCGTTTTAGGGCTGAGGTGGCCTGGAATAGGAGTCCCTCGCCTTGCGACCCGTAGTCGAGAAGTCGGCCCTATCATCCTCGACCGCCGCCCATTCATCGGCTTGTGCCGCGTCATCCTCATCCTGATCAGATAGGGGCAGGCCGCGTTTGGGCTTCTCTTTTTCAAAGATGGGCGGGCGGGCTATCGCCCCGGCGATGGTGCTGAGTCCGGCCAAAATCAAGATGCCGGGCCAAAACGTGCCAGTAGCGAATAAGATCGATAAGCCACCCAGCCAGATCATACCTTGCAGACCGGCCCAGATACCGTCGCGGGCGAGGCTGCTGGGCAGACTCGCCAGGCCGACCACCAACAAGAACCAGGGCCACCAGTCCAGATTAAGCCAGATGAAGACCCCAATACCGATCAGAAATATGCCGGTGCTTACGGTATCGAAGGTGTCTTTCTGACTGTTTTTATTTTTTCCCATCGCGCTTTCGTTCTCCTGACCTATGATCCAGGCGATAATACTGACATTATAACGCGCCCGGCATTTTAGGGTGTGCCTGTGTGGCGATGATTGCCAGAATGCAGGACTGGTTCAGCCTCGTTCCCGGTGTCTTGATCGGGCTGGTCGTCGTCCTCAAAGGGGACCGGGATGGCCAGCCGTTTGGCTTTTTCTTTACGGTGAGGCTCCCGCCGCGCTGCTTTCCGCTGTTGGTTCTGCGCGTCGAGTTTGGTGGGCGATACAATCGCCGCTAACAGCGCGCTCGTACCGGCCAGCATCAAAACCCCCGGCCAGATCAGGTCATTGACAATCAGCACCGGCACGCCCACCAACCACAGCGCCGTCTGCATCATGACCCACAGGCCAAACTTCCAACCCAATTCAAAGAAGATAGGTGGCACAGAGGTGATAAACAGCAGCGGCAAAATGCCCGGCCAGATCAGATCGAATTGGAACAGGGCCGCCAGCCCAAACAAAAAAATCGCGCCGCTGAGTAAGCCGATACGTTCTTGTACAACATCGTGGTCATCGTTCATTTTGGATTGTTTTCCCCTAACTCCTACACGTTATTGATCATTATTTACGTGTTTGGAGCGGTTCAGGTTGCTAAATTTACGTGTTGAGAGTGGTTCAGGTTGCTAAATCCCCAGATTGCATTAAAGTTCCGGGTAGGTCATTTTCTTGGGAGACATTCTATGTCACAGAACACCGTACTTTTACCCGAACACAAACGGGTTGCGCTGGTCGCGCACGATGATCGCAAACAAGATTTGCTCGAATGGGCGCGGTATAACCGCGAGGCCCTGTCGCGCCATTTCTTGTATGGGACCGGGACCACCGGCAGCCTGATGCAGCGTGAACTAGGGCTGCCGGTCACCCCGTTTATGAGCGGGCCGCTGGGGGGCGATCAACAGATCGGCGCGAAGATCGCCGAGGGAACACTCGATGTGCTGATTTTCTTTTGGGATCCGCTGGAATCACACCCGCATGATCCCGATGTGCGGGCGCTGCTGCGAGTGGCGGTGCTGCAAAATATCCCGGTGGCGATGAACCGTTCCACCGCCGATTTTTTGTTTTCGTCGCCACTGATGGCGGGAGAATACGAGCGCCAGAAATATGACTATGCCGAACGGTTGCAGCGCAACCGCCGGATCGATATATAGGGGAATAGTGCCTCATTCCAATAAAAATCGGGTAACAGGTTTTTTGTAGGGGCAACCCTTGGGTTGCCCAATAGGCGTCAATTTAAGAGCGGCCTCACCCCCTAACCCCCTCTCCAACTCGGTTGGAGAGGGGACTGCCGCCGACCATTCTCCCCCTTTCTCTGCGCAGCGGGGAAAGGGGGGTGGGGGGATAGGGGTAAATCCACATGACCAGATTAAATCGTAAAAGTGCATAGCCCGGCCCCTACAGATTCCCCGGTAACTTATGAATAGTGCGCTTCCAGGTTTTTGATTTTAAGCCGCAGGGTTTGAGCCTGCGGCGTAGGCTTTTCCCCGCGTGGTCTACTTTTTGGAGTAGGCCACGCCGTCAATCATCAACAGGCAGTCGGCGTCGAAAAATTGGGTGGTCGCTGTCATACGGGCAGGGAACTTCCCCGGCTCGCAGTGATCCCTAAACAACTGCTCCATTTCGGGCAGGTCGTTCACATCTTTGAGCCAGACATTCACCTTCACCACGTTTTCCATCGTCAGCCCAAGCTGCGCCAGAGTCCCTTTAAGGCCCTTCATCGTATCCTCGAACTGCGCTGAAAAAGTATCCCCGCCGCCCCGGTGCAGCGCGAGAAAGACATAGTCTCCGGCGACGACTGCCGATGAATAAGTATGCGGGGTGGTGATGCGCGTGATACCGGACATAAACTATTCCTCCTTAGAATATTTGTTCTAGAACCGCACGAGGAATAGTAACAAAATGGGCGCATCTTGTCAATAAATTTGAGGAGATCTGCTTGACAGGCTGACATTCTTGGAATAACATAGGTTAATTGTAACCTATGTTAGCAGGGTGATGGACTTCGGAAATGGGAATCAAATACGCGATTTTGGGGCTGCTGAGTTGGACACCGCTCACCGGCTACGATCTCAAGAAGATGTTCGCCGAACTGCCGACCCTCTATTGGTCGGGCAACAACAATCAGATTTACCGTACCCTGGTGGAACTGCATCGTAATCACCTGATCTCGCTCGAAGTTCAGCCGCAAGCGGATCACCCGCCGCGCAAAGTGTACACTATCACTCCCCGGGGGCAGGCCGACCTGCGTCAGTGGGTGATGTCTGCGCCGGAAATCTCACAGATCCGAAACACCTTTCTGATCCAACTGGCGTGGGCGGACCAACTGTCGGCGCTGGAACTGGACGGTCTGCTGGCGGAATATGAAGGAGAAGTGCAGGTGCATGTGCTGATGCTGCGCACGCAGCAGCATCGGAATACCATTGCCCCGGCGCGCACGCCCCGCGAAATCTTCTTATGGGATGCGATCATGGCGCACTGGATCGCG
>JACRBK010000591.1 GCA_016234525.1 Chloroflexota bacterium | reverse complement strand
TAAATTCTTGGGTCACATCGGCGGCGATCTCCGACGCATTGAGGCTGATCTCTGGTTCCAGCACATCGAGTTGGGTGGTGAACAGGCTCTTAAGCTGCAAATTGCCGGACTGGACTTCTTGCACGCCCTCATAATACGCCTCTAAGGCGGTCTGTGCATTGGTGACAGGCTGTTGTTGAGCCGATTCGGCCAGGTTGGATTCGAGGCTCAAAAACGCCGAATGGGCATCTTGATAGCCCCGGTTGAGCAGCACCACATAACCTTCATCGTTGGTCGCCAGATAGTTAACATAATTCAGGCGCATCTGCTGGTAGCCGCTCTGCGCCCGGCTGAACGCCAGGAATAACTGGGGGTTGTCGGCGGTATTCAACCCGACACGCAGCGCGGCCAATTGGTTATCGACCACCAACGCCTGCACATCCAACACTTCAGACTCAACCCGCTGCCGCTGTTGGATCAGCACTGTCACACGCTGGAAAGCCTCGCCATACTTCGACACTGCTGCCTGAATCTGTTCCAGCCGCGCGCGCCGGTTTGAGTCCTTAATCTGACGATCCGCCTGCGCCAACAATTCGCCCAATTGGGCAAATTCAGCATCAAAACTGTCCAGATCGGCCTGACTTTGGGTGCGAACATACTTATTGGCATAAAACCGCACCAGCCAGACCTGGCTCTCCACGTCTTGAGCCAGCCCGCGTTCGACCGCCAATTCGTTCGTCAGGCGGCCCACCGTCGCATTAATACGATCCAGCCGCGCCACCGCGATATAGCCGATGACAACCATGAGCGACAGCGCCGCCAAATACCCCAGGATGATTTTCGCCCCAACCTGCCGCCGGAAAATCACGAACATTGTTTCCCCTCGTAGATCATGCTAACAATCTGCGTTCAACCATCAACGATCAGCCGAACAAGGCCAACCCGATCAGACTCAAAACAAAAGCGAATATCCCTGCTATTCCCAACAAAGCAAAACAGGAGAAATTCTGACGGTTATATTCTGCACCGCGCTTTAGGGTTTTACTAAAATCGTCCGGCCCTGCCGACGCTGCGACCATATACTTCACGTCGCGCGTCGAATTGTAGCCGCCCATCAAACTTAACGATCCCGCAGCGATAACACCCACCCCGGCCAACATCAGGGCGCTGGTATACTCGGACATGTCTCGCCAGCCGGACTGCCAACCGTACACGCCAACCAGGGCGATCAGAATCACCTCGATCAACAAAATGCTGCGCCAGGCCAACAAAACACTGACCAGGCAGCCGCGCACAGCCTTCATGACCGCCTCCTCACCCTATTCATTCCCCATGCAGGTTTTAGCGGGTTCAAACCACTCCGCCAACCCTGCTTGCAAAGCGTCGGCGGCTTGCTGCGGAGTCTGATCCCCATTCACAACAGCGACGGTTCCGCTCTCCACCAATGTATAGGCGCTCGGTGTGCCTTCCATCAGTTTTTCCCAGGTAAAACGTACATCCGTGCCGCGTCCTTCGTTCAGTGCCAAAAAGGCGTTGGCCTGCGGATCGCTCAATTCGGGCGCATTGGTGTGCATCGGGAAAAAGCCGGGCAGTTCATCACCAAGCAGCGCGCCGAACTCCGTCGTCGTCATCCATTCCAAAAAGATTCGAGCTTCGGCTTTGTAGGGTGAAGCAGCATTGACGCCCATTCCCGCATCGAGCTGGAATGTAACATAAGAGGAATCATCAGTGGGCGCGGGGATGGCGAACACACTCCAGGCAAAACCCGGCTCCTGCGCCTCAAAAAACGGAATATCCCACGATCCACCTAACCACATTGCCACCTGCCCCTGAAGGAACAACTGCAAACTGTCAGAATAGGTGATCAATCCCTGGTTTTCCGGTAAGAACAGCGCGATTTGTTGGATCGCGTCGAACACGGCCACAATCCCTTCATCATTAAAACAGCGTTCACCCGCGAGATATTGCATACGACCTTCACGCCCGCCGATAAACGTGGGCGCGAGATTCATAAACACCAGTTCAGCCATCGTCCAGGTATCGCCGGACGCATTAGCAAACGGGGTGGTTCCGCTGTCTTTGATCGTCTGCGCCGCCGCTAACAGATCATCCCAGGTGGTGGGAATTTCCAGGTTCAATGTCTCAAAAATATCCTGGTTGTAATAAACGCCGTGTGAGGTCGCAATAAACGGTACGCCATAGGGTTGGCCGTCATCGGTGGCCCAGGGCGCGCGCATCTCCGGCGAAAAATTCTCGTTCAGGCCGGGCAGATCGCCGAGCGGTTCAAGAAAACCCTGTTCAAACAGCCCGCGCGATACCGCATACGACCGCAAATAAAACAGGTCGGGCGCGGTCCCGCCTTTCAATTGAGTCTCAAGCACTTCATTATATTCAGGCGGGTTAATAGACGTAAACTCGACGGTGATATTCGGATACTGATCATGAAACGCGGCCAGGATACGGTTCATCTGCTCGACATCATCCGGGCGCCATGATCCCATCGTCAGCACGACATCTTTCGAGGGAGAAGTCGGTTGAATGGTCGCGGTCGGGGAAGTGTCGGAGGTTTTTTTGTCGTCAGAATCATCCCCACAAGCGCCGAGAAACAGGCTCATCACCAACAGGAATAAAACCGCCAGGCCAGTGAAATGAAAGTTCCGCCTCATTGCAGAATCTCCTCAAAGAGTTGAGTCGCCAGATTATTAAATGTCAGTCTAGCATAGATTGGAAATTGTCGCGTTTGTTGTGCCTGTACAAGAGGGTTCAAGCGAAGAATAGATGACCATCTCAGCCCGTTTTCAGCCCCATCCCTATGTCCCTTCCCCGCTGCGCTGGTGGAGAGGGGAGATTCTTTGCGGGAGGATAGGGGTAAAACGGGGCAGAGTTCATCTCTGCCCCTACGATCCACGACCCTGCTTTTGCTGAACGCTGACGGCTGAAAGCTTATTCCGCCGGAGTCATCGCGTCAGATTCCGCGCCGCCGGTAATGGTGAACAACGTCCCTGCACCGCGCCCATACACTTCAGGGAAGTAGAACTCGAAGCCGGTGGGCGGGATCACGTTGTATTCGCCCGCCAGCCCAGGATAGATCACATAGGTGAACTGGTAGGTTCCGCGCGGCAGATAGGTGGCATACAGCACCATCTTTTCGTCGCGCATCTCCACATTCGAGAAGTACCACCAACCCCACCCCCGGCTGAGCGGACGCTCGCGCTGTAGCTGAGTCTGGGTGTCTACCTGGCTGGAGGTGTTCAGGTTCGGGTTGACCGCATCCGCCCCCGCCGGGATCGGGTCTTCGATCACCGCATAGTGCAGCGCATTCGGCGCGATGATGGTGAGTTTGACCAACACCGCCTGCCCCACTTCGGCCCCGGTGATCGGCTTGCTGTCGGGATCGTTCAACAGGCTGTATTCACGGTTGACGATGATGCCCCGGCTCAACGGTTCGACATCCGGCACAGGCAGGAAAGCGCGCAGGTGGGTGGTATAGTACAGGTTGCCGTCGCCCTCGCTGCGGCTGATCGTCAGGCGGTTGGCCTGCTGCGCCAGCAGTTCAGCGACTTGAATCTGTAAGACTTCGGTTTCTTTGACATTGTCCGGCGTGGCGGTGTCATCTTCGACCGGCAGCCGCGCATTGTTCAGCGTGATGCCGAAGGTATAGTCAGGACGCAACTCGCCCGTGACCACCATCCACTCGGTGAGCGCCATGATCGCCCAGGCGGTTTCCTGGGTGGTTTCCCAGGCGTCCGCTTTGCGAGCGACCATCAACCAGCGGACCACGTTGGGGATCAACTGGTTTTCGGGGTCCACCTGGATCGCCGCCATCAGACCGAGCGCCGTCGTGCGGGTGTTGGTATTCCAGTTCCACCAGTCAGAATAATCCTCTTCCCAGTGGCCGCCCGTCGCACTGACAACTAAGGCGCTGTTGAGATCGTTGATCATCTCCATCGCGCGCACATCTTGAGGATCGAGCATGTGGAACGTCATCGCCAGATAAGCTTTGGCGTACAGGCTCATACTCTCGCGCTCGGCATACAGCCGCACCGTCCGGCTGACATCACCATGCCCGGTGCGCGCCAGCGCATACAGCAGGAACGCCTGCCGGTTGATCCGCCACCGATCATCCTGAGGGCGGATAGAAATGAGCGATTGGTTCACAAACTCGGTGGCGCGGTCGATCACACCCTGCTCCACCGCGAAACCGGCCTTTTGTGCCTCGGTCAGACCGATCAGCGCGTAAGCCGTCACGATAGGGTTAGACGGATCGGTAACGAACCAGCCCCAGCCGCCATCGGATTTTTGCTCCGCATAGAGACGCTGCAAAGCATAACCGACTTCGACTTCCAGATTCGCCGCTAACACCGGGTCATCCACGCCGAGATCGCGCATGGCGCGCAGCGTGACCGCATTCGGCAAGAAACGGCTGATGATCTGCTCGATGCAGTAGTAAGGATATTCGCGCAGCCAGGTGAGGCCGTCTATCATCGCCGCCGCGAGCGAACGCTCGATGCGCACGGTGACTTCGCCCTGCTCAATGTCGTAACGGCGCGGCAGAACCACCGCTTCGGTGCGGCTGCCCGCTTCGGGGCCGACCAAAACGCCCGCCGTACCGACGGTTTCGGGAACAACGTACTTATAGACCGGCAGCGGTTCACCCTGGCTGACGGGGGGTTTGCTGGCGTCGGTATATTTGCCATCGCCTGCATTCGCGTAGAAGGTCGCGTCGATCTCGCGCACGTCCAACACTTCGATCTGCCAATCGACGCGGGCGCGGCCCTTCGCCGGGATGTTGACCATCTGCGACGGTTCTACACCCTCGGCCAGCCTGAAGCCGGT